>NZ_JAKEVJ010000149.1:0-2177 GCF_022398425.1 Shewanella sp. Isolate7
TTGATTGACCGTTTGGAATAACTTACGAGTGAGTTTGTGTTTTTCCAGCAAGTGCCGGAAATTCATAATGGTAGTGCGGTCAGGAATGGCTTTATCCAGTGACAGTTGTGCAAACTGACGCATCGAAGCAATCTCGTAAAGCGCATCTTCCATCGCCTCATCACTCAGACTGTACCATTGCTGCATACAGTGAATGCGGAACATCGTTTCCTGTGGATAGGGACGACGACCATTGCCCGCTTTTGGATAAAAGGGCTCAATCACTTCCAGCAGTTGAGTCCATGGTAACAGGTTGTCCATCCGAGATAAGAAAATCTCTTTACGGGTCTGGCGGCGCTTGCTGGAAAACTCACTATCGGCAAAAGTTAACTGTTGGCTCATGGGCGGTAATGGCTGTGATTTACTATGTAGCTATGATCTCACATCAGGGACTTATTCGCATCTTCCCTAAAACGTTTAGGAAACGGAGGTAGGTTACCTCTATTTACCAGCAGCATAAATTCATATTTCAATTTTTGCCAAATTCTGCGCCCACGATTCCTATCCACTTCACGCCTGTCTGTAACCTTATTGATTTCACTACCAAAATCACCATTGAGAACAGGAAAAGGTCTAGCAACAAAGCAGCGCAGTGATTTTTCATACCAATATTGAATATCCATATCGATAGGTCTGGCGATAGGAAGTGCATGCTGTAGTAGCTTTTTAGCACCTTGTTTAGATACTAATTGTCCAGTAGTGGTGGAAGGCAGCTTTATGCACTGACCTAATGTAAGGCCGTCACCAATATCTACCGAAGCCACATCTTCTTTCTGCTTACGACCATGGGAAAACTTGATGTAATCCCACTCTTGAAATGAATCAGCAAGCTTTTCTAAATATTTGGGCATATCATCGGTGAGAATGGCATCATCTTCCAAGACAAGTGCGAAATCTAAATCATCGTTAACTATCTTTTCCCAACAGCGCATATGACTCATGTAGCAACCAATTTCACCATCATTAAGTAGCTTGTCATATTTGCTGATATTGGTATCAAGATCATAAACCTCACCTTTTTCCTTAGCAGAAAGCTCAGTACCCCTGACAGCAGCCACACGCTCAAAGCTCAATCCAAGGCGATCACATTGCTCTTTCATACTCACCATGCGGTCAGCACTGGATTCAAGGTTAATAACGAGAATCTTAAAATTCATTTTTACTTAGCCAACTGATTAATTTTCAAGGCCGCTATACTAGCACAGGCAAGACAAATTTCCTTCTAATGGATCCCCGAATTCAGATAATAAGTGCACCACTCATAGTTAAACGGTGAGGAGAGATCAACTGCCTGTTGGTGGTACTCTGTCGTCGCCAAACAAACATGAGTAGTTACCATGAATTACAAGCAGTTTCTCGAGGGACAACGATACCAGATTGAGGCCTACTTACGCGAGGGTTTCAGTTATCGAGAGATAGGAAAACGTCTGAAAGTAAGTCACAGCACAATCAGCCGGGAAGTAAATCGCAATCGAATTCGGGATAACCATTACTTGCCGGAAGTCGCTCAGGCGAAGGCATTAAAACGCCGTTGTCAGGCCGCGAAGTCAAGAGTATCTGAACTGACCATCACCTTTGTTGAGTTCGGTCTCAATGAGAAGTGGAGTCCCGAACAAATAGCAGGTGTCGGTAAAATCATCGGATATAACGTCAGTCACGAGTGGGTTTATGGTCATATCCAGCGTGATAAATTATGCGGCGGCAAGCTGTACAAACAGCTACGCCAGAGTCACCGAAGATACCGTAAAGGTAACTGCGCGAAGCGTGTGATTATCCCGAATCGCGTTGGCATAGAGCATCGCCCAGCCATAGTGAACAAGAAGAAGCGGTTCGGAGACTGGGAAGCTGACACGGTTCTGGGCAAGCAAGGAACAGGCGCGATAGTCAGGCTAGGGAAACTGCGAACAAGTCCTGCAATTTAGGTATAGAGCGAGGTTTTGAGCGGCCCGCCTGATTTTTGAACGCTAAGTGTTCAATTTTGGCCAACATACTGCCGTTTTACGCCGAATTTCGACCTAATTCCAGGCAGTTCCCGGATTTCAGACAGATCTTGGCTGTCGTCGTAACATCTGGTCTACTTTAAACAGGTTCGCCAAGGTGAATAGCATGGCTAACTGTGAGTCATTTTTCGTCAGCCC
>NZ_JAKEVJ010000015.1:0-74597 GCF_022398425.1 Shewanella sp. Isolate7
TGCTTGCTCTGCGTGTGCTTAAAGTGGATAGATGCAAGGCACAGTTTGCAGCGAATGGCCCTAGTCCTTCGCAAGAACTGTAACGCAGCAAATACCGCTGTAAGCCTCGCCCTGCGGGGCTTTGATAGCAACACCATTTCGGCGTTATTCAACTTCAGCAGGCCTCGGCATGCCCTCAGTTGAATGCCTTGAACTGTCGCTGCTATCAAAGCCAGAGCTGTGCGACGACTTGTTCGCACCTTCCTTAGTGTTGAACCGCCTAAAGGTAATAAGACTACTCTTGGGTCACTATTTAAATCAGGTATCTCAGCCCCATCACGTAGTAATATTCGAGACATACCTTTGAAGAAGTTCACATCATTCGGTCCCTCAAGGCAAAGAAACACTTGGACTCTGCTGTCAGGCAGAACACCCAAGTCTTTTGCAATATATTCATATACCGAATCGTTATCTTGAGTTATTACCAAGTCACCTGAAGCATTTCTGTGAATATGACGAATACTTTCCAGCGGTAGCTGACCAGCTAGAGCTGGAACATGAGTTGTTAGTAGAACTTGGCAGTTTTCTAAGCTAGCCAGTTCACTAAAAGCTTCTAAGAGCAATTTCTGATTACTAGGGTGCTGAGATGTTTCAGGTTCTTCAATAGCGTAAATAACACCTCGACCAGAGTTTTCCTGCTTGATCCGCTCAGCTTCAGCTTTGAAAAAACTAATAAGTATAAGTCTACGAACACCACTACCACGCTTATTAATATGAATTCCGTCATCACCAACCAAAGAGAGCTTGAAAATACTGTCCCATTTCGGCTCCGCTTTGAATTCAGGAGCTAATTGTTGTGCTAGATTTGGGTCAATATCATTTAGGTGGCTAATAGTATTTGTAGCAACAGCTAAGGCTTTTTCTTTAACTCGCTGCTTAATGTCATTTAGGTCACTTTCCAGTTCATCTAGAGCATTTAATATAGCTGCTTTCATTGGGTCTTGAACTTCTGACTCTTCATCCGTACTTGGGCGATCAGCTCTAAACAATGCAAAATGAGGGAGATATGTTTGTATTTGCTCCCAAATAGCTTTACCGTCTTCCTTACTCAAGGAAACTAACTGATTGGTTAGGCGCAAATCATCTTTCTCTTGATATATGGCTTGTCTCAGTGAAACGTTAGAGCGCCGATCTTCAACATTAATGAAAAGAGATTGTGCAATTGCTTTAAGTTCATCGTTTTTCTTTAGCAAGATACCTTTAACACCTCTTGCTGAAGGATGGCGACAATAGGCGTGAATTATTCCCGCTCCTTTACCTTTTTTATATATTTTGTGAAGCTCTAAATGACCATCTGAGTTTAGAAGATACTCATTGCTAAAAGTGGTATGAGAGCTAGCATCTAGAACTAAGCTTTCTGGTACACCAGAAAATACGCAACCAATCTTCACATCATCGTTTTCGGCTGCGTATACACATTTATCACTTATGTCATATTTACAAAGTTTGTGACCAAAAAAGACACCCAAAGCGTCAAGGACAGTAGTTTTTCCTACGTCATTTCGACCGATTAACGCTGTTAACTCATTAATCACGATTTCAGTCCGTCCTTGATAACCTCGATAGTTCTCAAGAATTAATTTTTCTAGCTTCATCTGACGTCCTTTTTAAATGATTTCGTATAATTTAAATAGACACTTAAATAAATGGGGTCAGAGTTAACTTTATAAGGGAGTTGATTGGCGTGTGGAGATTGGCTTTTTCATTCCCTGAATGGCGTGGTCGATGTTTGATTTAAGTAGGCCTAGCTCTGTCCTTAAGTGGTGATACTTTAATCTATCTTGTTAGTGGCTATCAACATGTTATGTCACATATTTGCCTGTTTTTTATCGAAAAATAATAGCTTGTCTTAGGGGGAGATCAGTGAGGTTAAATCGAAGAGGCGTTGGATACCGAGTGTAGATACGCCGGTGACCTTCGGTTTCATGGATGAAACCGCAGAGCGGCCAGGGATGGCGCACAGCGTGTCACAGGCGTATCTGCACAACCCCCGCCGGGCAGGCGATAGATTACTATGAAGGTACGACCTTCATTTCAAGGTGCGCTAAAACCCGAGATCCATCTGCGCACCATGCTCGGCCTCATCCAGCCCGGCATGAGCAAGCTCACTCTCGAGACCGACTGAGACCCCCAGCAGGCGAATACCGCGGCCGGCGCGGCGCTCCAGTGCCTGGCTGAGCAGGTCGTAAAACAGCTTCACCGATACCTCGTCGCTACGCTGCTCTATGGTGGTCTGTTTGAAGTCGTCAAACTTAAGCTTAACCACCTGTTTATGAATGCGGCGCGACTTGGCGCTGCGACTGATACGCCCAGACAGCTCCTGGATCAGCTGGGGCATCACCGCCTGGCACTGCTCATAGGTATAGATATCTTTGGCGAGCGTGGTCTCTACCCCAACCGATTTGCGCTCCCTGTGGGGGGAGATGCCGCGGGGGTCTATCCCCTGCGCTCTGTCGTAAAGTACGCCACCAAACTTACCGAAGCGCTCCGCCAGACTCTGACGGCTGCAAGCCTGCACGTCGGCGCAGGTGTTGAGCCCCATGGCTTCGAGCTTAGCGGCCGTCACCTTGCCGACGCCGGGTATCTTAATCAGCGGCAGGGTCTTCACAAATTCGGGGATCATCTGTGGGGTGATCACATACTGGCCGTTAGGCTTGTTGAGATCCGAGGCAATTTTGGCCAGAAACTTCACCGGTGCGATACCGGCGGAGGCGGTGAGTCCGGTAGCCTCGAAGATCTCCCGACGAATCGCCTCGGCAATTAATGTGGCCGAGCCCTGATGCCGGGTACAATCGCTGACATCCAGATAGGCTTCATCAAGCGACAGCGGCTCAATTAATTCGGTATAGCGGGCAAACACCTCACGGATCTGCGCCGATACCTCCTTGTAGACTGACATGCGCCCGGGCACCAGGATGAGATCCGGGCAGAGCTTGAGGGCATAGGCGGAGGCCATGGCCGAGCGCACACCAAACTTGCGCGCCTCGTAGTTACAGGTGCTGATGACGCCGCGGCGATCGCTGCGTCCGCCCACGGCGATGGGCTTGCCCCTAAGCTCGGGAAAATCACGCATCTCGACCGCCGCAAAGAAGCAGTCCATGTCTACATGAATAATCTTTTTCACCTTAATACCTCCATCGCCAAGAATACTGTACATTTAAACAGTATTCAATCACTTCCCGAGCGGTTGATAGCCTAAGCTCGAATAGCAGGCAATAAGGCATTGAATGACAGACAGCAAAAAGCCACCCTAAGGTGGCTTTGTCTAGATTTCATCTTTGATGGCTAAGATGACGCGGCGCGCCTTGGGCCGCTTACATCTTAGACTGAAGGTAATTCTGCAGGCCAATCTTGTCGATGAGGCCTAGCTGTTTCTCTAGCCAGTACATATGGTCAGATTCGGTCTCTTCCAGTAACATCTCTAGCAGCTCACGTGAGACGTAATCTTGTTTCTCCTCGCACAGGGCGATGGCTTCACGCAGGTTAGCCGCCACCTGATACTCGTAGTTAAGGTCGTTCTGCAACATCTCCTGGGGATCTTTACCTATGTTCAGCGCCTCGCGACTGGCGACATCCGGCTTGCCCTCGAGGAACAGGATGCGCTGAACCAGCTTCTTGGCGTGTTCACGTTCGTCGTCAGACTCATGGGAGATACGCTCGTGCAGCTCGTCAAGGCCCCAGTCTTCATACATCAAACCGTGGACGAAATATTGATCCATCGCCGACAACTCACCGGTGAGCAGCTTGTTGAGGGTGTCGATCACTTCCTGATTGCCTTTCATTCTTCTCTCCCTATTCCGACTCTATCTGCGACTGCAGGTAATTCTGAATGCCTGTCATCTTAATGAGATCTTGCTGGGCCTCTATCCAGTCCAAATACTCCTCCTCATCTTCGAGCAGGTCTTCGAGGATCTCACGGCTCACATAATCCCGCTCAGTCTCACACAGGGCGATCACGCTGCGCAGCTCGACCAGTTGCTCTTCGAGCATGGTCTTGTCACACTGCAACATCTCCTCGGGGTTCTCGCCTATGCGCAACTTCTCAAGTTGTTGCAGGTTAGGGAGCCCCTCGAGAAACAGCACCCGCTCGATCAACTTGTCGGCATGCTTCATATCTTTGATCGACTTCTTGTAGCACTTCTCGTTGAGCTCTTCCAGACCCCAATTCTTGTACATGCGTGCGTGCAAAAAGTACTGGTTGATGGCCGTCAATTCGAAGGTCAGTATCTTGTTTAACTGACGAATGACGTTCGGATGACCCTTCATTTGATCTCCTTAGTAAGATTTGATCTAAATCAATATTTAAGCCTAGAGCAATTTTCACCCAATTACAAATAAACATTAAGTTTCAATCAGTTACCAAAGAAAATCATTCTCATTCGCGCTTTGATTAGCAAGATGATTAAAGACAATGAATCCAGAGTGTTAAGGACGATAGCCGAAAATGATGAGGCTTGAGGTAGGCGTAAGCAGAAAAACGAGGTAACAAAAAAGGCCCCGATTGGGACCTTTAGTTCAGACGCTCACTGGCGTTCGTTAGATAATACGATCTTTGGCCAGCTTCTCGCGACGGGCCTCTTCTTCGGCCATCTTCGCCTTACGCTTATCGCATGGGTCGTCACAGTCACAGGCCTTCTCGATACCGAGGGCCCCCAGACCACCACAACTGCCGGCGACCGCCTTCTGCTTCACCAAGTAGCCGATAGACATAAGAACGAAAAACAGTAGCAATACCACAAAAGCCGCTAAAAAAGTGCTCATCACTGACTCCAGATACACATAAGTCACTGCTGCGCTTATGTGTCTAACTATTTGACTAGCTATTCAACTAACATTTTAGAATGCGCCCGGCCACCATGTTTAAACGGGCCTGCGCACCAGTGGCGCCTATTCTATCACAAACCCACGTAGGGCTTAAAGGCATCGCTATAGTAGACCTTGAAGCCTTGCGCTTGCTTCTCGATCAACATGACGGCCAGATGCTCACGCTCGGCCAGTGCCAGCGAAGCCTGGGTACCCAGCACCATCATGGCGGTGGCATAACCGTCGGCAATCATGCTCTCCTTGGCCAGCACGGTAACTGAGGCCAGCTTATGGTCGATAGGATAGCCATTACGGGGATCGATAATATGGGTAAATCGCTGCCCCTCTTCCTCGTAATAGTTTCGATAGTCGCCAGAGGTTGCCATGGCCATATTGCCCGGCTCAATCACCTGCTGCACCACGCGCTCATCTTCATCTGGCTGCTCGACGGCGATCACCCAGGGGCTGTCATCGGCCTTGACGCCATAGAGGCTGATCTCGCCGCCTATCTCCACCAGATAGCCTTTGGGGTGATACTTGCTCAGCAGGCTGGCCACCTTGTCGACCCCAAAGCCCTTGGCGATGGAGGAAAGGTCAACGTAAAGCGCCGGATTAGTCTTGCTCAGCTTGAGGCCATCGACCTCGAGATATTGAATACCCGTCTTGGCCTTGGTGGCGGCGATCAGCTCGGCGCTGGGCACACGAGTCGGGCGCTTATCGGGTCCGAAGCCCCAGAGGTTCACCAGCGGGCCTAGGGTGATGTCCAGCGCGCCATCTGTCTTACGATAGAGGTCGATACCCGCCTGCACCACCTTGGCCGTATCGGGGGATACCGCCAGGCTAGATTCGAGCGTCATCTGATTGAAGCGCGACAGCTCAGAGTCTTTACGGTAGGTAGACATCTGATCGTTCACCTGCTCCAGCGCCAGGTCGATCTCCGCCTGGAGGAGCTGCTCGTCGGGCATCTGTTTATCGCCGACAAATTTGATGTGGTAGGTGGTGCCCATGGTCTGTCCAGACATAGCAATCATCTTGACAGGTTGGCTACAGGCCGAAATAAAAAAGGCTAGTCCCGCCAGGACTAACCCCTTGATAAAGGTCTTATACATATTGACCATTGTCCTTAATGATAACCCGGTAACACACTCCCTAAGGGCCATTGGCACCTTAGGGAGCACGATAATCACGGCAATAATATCACAAGAATGATTGCTTAGCCGCCGAAGTCATCCAGCAGGATGTTTTCATCTTCAACACCAAGATCTTTAAGCATACCGATAACCGCCGCGTTCATCATTGGAGGTCCACACATGTAGAACTCACAATCTTCTGGCGCTTCGTGGTCACGTAGGTAGTTTTCATACAATACGTTATGGATGAAGCCTGTGTAACCATCCCAGTTATCTTCGGGTTGTGGGTCAGACAGGGCCACGTGCCATACGAAGTTATCATTCTCGGCCGCCAGGCCATCGAAATCTTCAACGTAGAACATCTCACGCTTAGAACGCGCACCGTACCAGAAGCTCATCTTACGCTTAGACTTAAGACGCTTGAGCTGGTCGAAGATGTGTGAACGCATTGGTGCCATACCAGCACCACCACCGATGAATACCATCTCGGCATCGGTGTCTTTCGCGAAGAACTCACCGAATGGACCAGAGATAGTCACCTTGTCACCAGCCTTCAGGCTCCAGATGTATGATGACATCTTACCGCAAGGCAGAGACAGGTTACGTGGAGGCGGTGTCGCGATACGTACGTTCAGCATGATGATACCTTCCTCTTCAGGATAGTTCGCCATTGAGTACGCACGGATTGTCTCTTCGTCTACCTTAGACTCCAGCTTGAAGAAGCCAAAGTGCTCCCAGTCACCACGGTATTCTTCTGGTACGTCGAAATCGGCGTACTTAACATGGTGCGCAGGCGCCTCGATCTGGATGTAACCACCGGCACGGAAAGGCACAGACTCGCCATCAGGGATAGCCAGCTTAAGCTCTTTAATGAAGGTTGCCTTGTTATCGTTAGAGATAACTTCACATTCCCACTTCTTGATACCGAAGATCTCTTCTTCCAGTTCGATCTCCATATCTGACTTAACGTTGACCTGACAAGACAGACGACAACCGTTACGGGCATCGCCCTTAGAGATATGGTCGAGTTCTGTTGGCAGAATATCACCGCCGCCAGACTTAACGATCACCTTACACTGGCCACAAGAACCACCGCCACCACAAGCCGACGATACGAAGATACCGTTATCAGCCAGTGCGCCCAGTAGTTTGCCGCCCGCAGGTGTTTTAATTGCTTTATCTGCATCTTCGTTGATGCCGATAGTAATATCGCCACTCGGAACCAGTTTTGATTTGGCGAACAAAATCACCAATACCAAGACCAGTACGATGGCTGTAAACATACTCACACCGAGGTATACATCGATTGGAGTAGATTCAATAATACCCATTAACTTATCCTTAAAGGTTCAAAATCAGAAGCCGTTAAGGTGTCTCTATTACAGAGACACACCTGAGAACGACATGAAACCTAGCGCCATCAAACCCGCAGTCACGAAGGTAATACCTAGACCACGCAGACCATTAGGGACATCAGCATATTTTAACTTCTCACGAATACCGGCCAGCAGCACAATCGCAAGTGCCCAACCGATACCTGAACCTATGCCGAACACTAAACTTTCACCCAGGTTGTAGTCACGCTCAACCATGAAAGAAACCGCACCGAAAATCGCACAGTTTACTGTGATCAGCGGTAGGAAGATCCCCAGCGCGTTGTATAGCGGTGGGAAATACTTATCCAATGCCATCTCAAGGATTTGAACCAGCGCCGCGATCACACCGATAAAGGTGATGAACTTAAGGAAGCTTAGGTCTGCATCGGGTACGCCAGCCCAGGCCAAGGCGCCCGGTGCCAAAATACCCTGATAGATGATTTGGTTAACAGGTACTGAAATTGCCAATACCACGATTACGGCAACACCTAAGCCCATGGCCGTGGTGACTTTCTTAGACACAGCCAAGAAGGTACACATACCAAGGAAGAAGGATAACGCCATGTTTTCAATGAAAACAGAACGGATTAATAGACTAATATAATGTTCCATTACGCTTATCCTTTTGCTTCAACTTGCTCTGGCTTGATGGTACGGATAATCCAGATCAACGATGCAATCAGGAAGAACGCACTTGGTGGCAGCAGGAGCAGACCGTTTGGCTGATACCAGCCACCGTCAGAGATCTTGCTTAGGATCTCGACACCAAATAGCGAACCGTTACCAAACAATTCACGCACGAAGCCAACTGACAACAAGATGGCACCATAACCCAGACCGTTACCGATACCGTCCATGAAGCTCATCATAGGTGGCGTCTTCATAGCGTAAGCTTCGGCGCGACCCATTACGATACAGTTGGTGATGATCAGACCCACGAATACCGACAGCTGCTTAGCCACGTCATAGGCGTAAGCTTGCAGTACTTGGTCAACCACGATCACCAGTGAAGCGATAATGGTCATCTGAACGATAATACGCACACTGCTTGGAATGTGGTTACGTATCATAGAGATGAACAAGTTAGACAAGGCCGTTACGGCAGTCAGAGCGATGGTCATTACCAACGCGGTTTCCATCTTACTGGTTACCGCCAGGGCACTACATACACCCAGGATCTGCAACGCAATCGGGTTGTTACTAATGATAGGTCCAGTCAGAACCTGTTTAAGTTCTTTTGCGTCAGCCATTAGCTAAGCCCTCCGTTGCGCGCCTTTTCAAGAAAACGTGCAAAACCTTCTTTACCCAACCAGAAATCCAGTGAGTGCTGTACACCGTTACTAGTCAGTGTTGCACCAGATAGTGCGTCAACACCGTGAACTGTCTCTGCAACGGCAGGGTTCTTAGTGACTTTGATAGCCAGGTTGCCTTGGTCATCATAAAGCTTCTTACCCTTCCACTTGGCGATCCACTTAGGGTTCTGTACTTCACCCCCCAGACCAGGTGTTTCACCCGAACCGGTAAAGTCGTAGTAAACCAGGCTGCGAACCGTATTCAGGTCAGACTCAACCGCCAGGAAGGCATACATGGTTGACCACAGACCATAACCCTTAACAGGGATGATCACTGTCTGTAGTGCACCAGCGTCATCGCGTACCAGGTAAATCACGCCCTTGTTCGCCACACGCTTAACAGAAGCGATATCGTTCTCAGGCTTGAAAGAGGTCTCTACGGTACGAGCCGCCTTTTCGGTGTCGAATGTGTTGGCATCGCCTTCAACCCAGTCGCCAGACTTAAGGTCAACCAGCTTAGCTTCTACATACTTGTCATAAGTCTTGAGGATCTCAGCCTTGCTGACTTCACCAGACTTAGTGTCTACCAGGCCAGCGGCTTCAAGAATGTACTTTTGCTTATCAAGCAATTTGTTTTCTTGCTGAGTTGGCTTAAGCAGTACGGCCGCAGTAGAAACGAATACCGAACAGATAAAACATAATCCAACAACAACAAACAGCGTTCTACCGAACGAATCTTTATTACTAGCCACGAGCAATCCTCCGCTTGATATTCGCTTGAACCACGAAGTGGTCGAATAGCGGCGCAAATAGGTTGGCAAACAGGATGGCCAACATCATACCTTCTGGGAAAGCAGGGTTAATGACACGGATGAATACGGCCATAGCACCAATCAAAATACCGTACGCCCACTTCGCTTGGTTGGTGAAAGACGCAGAAACTGGGTCAGTCGCCATAAACATCATACCGAAGGCAAAGCCACCCAGTACCATGTGCCAATACCAAGGCATTGCAAACATTGGGTTAGTGTCGCTACCGATTGCATTAAGCAGCAGTGATACGGCAATCATACCGACCATCACACCACCAACGATGCGCCATGATGCGATACGGGTGTAGATGATCACCAGACCACCCAGCAGAATCGCCAGAGTAGAAACTTCACCAACAGAACCAGGAATGAAACCTAGGAAGGCATCCCACCAAGCTTGGTTAAAGCCATATTCCAGTGTGCCCTGTGCCGCTTGGCTCAGCGCCGTAGCACCAGAGAAACCGTCTGCAACCACCCAAGTGGTGTCGCCAGACATGTTCAGCGGGTAAGCGAAGAACAGGAAGGCACGACCGGCCAATGCTGGGTTAAGGAAGTTACGTCCGGTACCACCGAAGATCTCTTTCGCCACGACCACACCGAAGGTGATACCTAGTGCGACCATCCATAGCGGAATGGTTGCCGGTAGCGTCAGGGCAAACAAGATAGAGGTAACGAAGAAACCTTCGTTAACTTCGTGACCACGCACTGTGGCGAACAGGACTTCCCAGATACCACCCACGGCGAAGGTCACCGCGTAGATAGGCAGGAACCAACAGGCGCCATACCACATCAGGGCAGCCACACCAGAGTCAGCCGTCAGTTCGGTACCGAACAGGCCAAACAGAGCCACCTGCCAGGTATCAGGCGTGGCAAAGCCAGCCATCAGGGCTTCTTGTGCCTGAAGACCTACGTTGTACATACCCACGAACATCGCAGGGAATGCACAGGCCCAAACCGTAATCATCATACGCTTCAGGTCTAAGTTATCACGCACATGGGTACGACCCTTGTTTACGTGACCTGGGGTATAAAATACCGTGTATGCCGCTTCGAACAGCGCATACCATTTCTCGTATTTCCCGCCCTTTTCAAACTGGGGTTCAATACTTTTGAAAAACTGTTTCAAGCCCATTAGCCTTCCCTCACAATCGTATCTAGGCAGTCGCGTAGGTACGACGCGTAGTCATACTTACCAGGACATACGAAAGTACATAGTGCCAAATCTTCTTCGTCTAACTCTAACGCGCCTAAGGCAGCTGCGCCGTCGGTATCGCCTGACACTAGGTCACGCAATAGCATGGTAGGAAGAATGTCGAGAGGCATAACGCGCTCATAGTTGCCGATAGGCACCATGGCACGATCAGAGCCCCCTGTACTGGTCGTCATGTTAAACAGACGAGACGGTGACAGGTGACCCAGGAAAGCGCGCGTGATAGAGAACTTATTGGCACCAGGCATTGCCCAGCCAATAAATTCTTGATCGCGGCCTTCTTCAAGCAGAGAAACCTGGTTAAAGAAACGTCCCAAGTAGGCGTGTGGGCCGGTCGCTGTCTTACCAGAAAGCACAGAACCTGCGATAACCCGTACATCACCGTCGGCAGCCTCACCGGCGGTAAGCTCGGTAATAGAAGCACCGCTTTGAGTACGAACGAGTCTAGGCTTAAGCGCCTTAGGACCCGCAACCGCTACCACGCGCTGAGTGTTTAGCTCACCAGTAGTAAATAGTTGACCGATTGCGATCACATCTTGGTAGCCAACATGCCAAACGGTACGCTTAGCCGATGCAGGCAGAACAAAATGGATATGAGTGCCAGCTAGACCCGCAGGGTGCGGACCGGCAAACTCTTCGACTTGTGCGTTGGCCGCAGGAATATCGGCTCCTGGTGCCTTACACAGATACACCTTACCTTCTGTCAATCGTGCAAGGACTCTTAAGCCATTGGCAAAGTCTTCCTTGTGCTCGTTAATGATAACGGCAGGATCGGCAGCAAGCGGTTGGGTATCGATAGCGGTCACAAAAATACCGGCAGGCGTTGAGTCAACTGCTGGTGCTTTGCTGAAAGGACGCGTACGCAATGCAGGCCACATACCTGACTCGATCAGGTTGTCGCGTACAAGTTGCGGCTCTAGGGTGTCTAACGCCGCGGCATCGTACTTAGCGAAAGAAACGCTGTCGTCTCCCTCTACGTCGATCACGACAGACTGAAGAACACGCTGGGCGCCCCGGTTAATTTCTGAGATGGTGCCACTGGCTAAAGCAGTATATTTAACGCCAGGATTCTTTTTGTCTTCAAAAATCACCTGACCCTTCTGCACTTTATCACCCACTTTGATCTTCATCGTGGGGCGCAGGCCAATATACTCTTCACCCAAAGTAGCTACGTGTTTAATGGCTGGGCCATTATGGATAACTTGCTCTGGTCCGCCTGTTATAGGCAGGTCCAATCCTTTCTTTATTGTAATCATATCCACAAGCACTACGTTTATGAAGGAAAGATAATGCGTCGCGTTCCTGCTAAATGAGATAGATTTCAAACATCAGCTATCGCATTGAGCTAGCGCAGATTTATTACAGAAATGCGATCGCAATCACGCTGGTCGGGCGCATTTTACCGTAAATAAATGCTTATCGCCATGAAAAATACGGGTGTTTTAAAAGGGATGCGGGGATTTTTACAGTGAGGAATAGATCACAGTTACAGAGATTTTTATGATTTAGGTAAACGGAAATTAATTTAGCCCCCTGTCCTAGCAGGGTTATATGGATTTACGAAGCAAAATGGCGTCGCCGAGGGCATCTTTTTTCACCCATTTTTACCGCATAAAAAACCAACAAAAAGCCGGACTGTTCGACTAAAGTTTAACCACCCGATAAGCCAAATTCATCCAGAAGTCGGTGTTAACTTGAGCAATAATGCCGCTTGGCGCAGCGACCTCTAACCGCCTAAAAGAAGATACTGAGAGATAAAAAGCAGCCTAAGCTGCTTTTTATGACGTTTAACCATCCAGATGAAGCCAATTCCCCAAACGGAATTACAAGCCTTTTAGGATCTCATCGCTGAGCTTAAGGTCATCGTTAAGATTCACATTCACCCCGGCGGCGATGATGTTTCTGGCAATCTCCTTGGCCTGCTCTAGAGAGTGCATCTGATAGGTACCACACTGGTATTCGTTTAGCTCAGGGATCTCCGACTGCTGTTTTACCTTGAGCACATCTTCCATGGCGGCCAGCCAACACTCGGCCACCTCTGCCTCTTTTGGCGTGCCGATGAGGCTCATATAGAAGCCGGTACGACATCCCATGGGTGAGATGTCGATGATCTCGACGCGATCGCTGTTGAGATGGTCACGCATAAAACCGGCAAAGAGATGCTCCAGAGTATGAATGCCGCGCTCGCTCAGGATCTCTTTATTGGGTACACAAAAACGCAGATCGAAGACGGTAATGGTATCGCCCTTAGGCGTGGTCATCGTCTTGGCAACGCGCACGGCAGGTGCGTTCATGCGGGTATGATCTACGGTGAAGCTGTCGAGTAACGGCATTATTATTCTCCCAAAATAGTGATGCTCAAACTATCGATTGGCCGACATGCCGAGCACCAGTATGGCGTGCGGCGGCAAGGTGCTCCCTTGCGCCACGATAGACCTACACAATATGCGGTAGGTGCCGGGGAAAGTAAAGTGAACTTAGCTCAAGGCCATAAAGACAAAAACCACAAGAGTGATAGCCCTTGTGGTCTTCAATTATCGCCCAGATTTAGGCATTAGCCTTTGCATTTAGGTGAGTTGGGTACCTGTACTTCTTGGTCCCACTCTTCGGGCGTAAAGGTATGCATCGACAGGGCGTGCAGCCCGGCGTCAAACTGCGCCTTAAGCGCCTCGTTAACCGCTCGGTGACGTCCGATAAGGCGCTGGCCTTCAAATACGGCGCTGGCGACGATCACCTTAAAATGGGTCTCCGAGTTTGGCGGCACATGGTGGTTGTCGCTCTCGTTGATCACCTCAAGATGAACCGGGGTCAATACTTGGGTGAGCGTATCGATTATCTGCTGTTTTACTGACATGGCTATCGTCTCTATCGAGTAGAAAACTTAAGTGGCCGCAGAGTACTTTGAGTGGCGGCAAAGATCAACTCTCTGTCGCCACACTCAAGTGGGCGATCACTTAACCCCAAGTGCGACCCATTACCTCAGGTCAGGCTGACTCTGGCATCTTGCGAGACATTTTCCAACAACTCGATAATGCTATCACCACTGATCTCTTCGGGCACTGACACGGCCAGCTTGGCGGAGAACACCGTCTGCCCCAGGGTAGACACATGCATCCTATTGCACTCCATCTGCTCCACCTCGAGATCCAGGTTAGAGAGAATATCGACGATCTCTCGGGTCAGGCCCGGCCTGTCTGAGCAGTCGACATTGAATCTCAGGCTACGGGTGTGGTCGCTATGCACCTCGGCCATGTCGCTAAAGCTAAAGGTCAGCTCGGGAAATTGCTGCACAAAATCCGCCTGCAGGGCAGCAACTTTATCCTGAACGATCGCCACCTTCATCATGGCCGCAAACCAGGCATCCATCTTAATCACCTTGCTGCTTAACCACTCCCCTCCCGCTTCTCGGGTTAGATTAGCCATCGCCTTCACCACCCCAGGGGTGACGACACCCGTTACCGTGGTCACGAACATCTTATTCATAAGCAACTCCTTCTGGTGGTTATCGCGTCACACAAACATTGTGCGACACACCTGCTCACGATGAGAATAAAACTTTCACCGACTCAAAGGTGAGAGCTAGCTTACACTTCCGTCTCGGCATTATTCACTTTACCCCTGATGAAAGTGTGGAATTAAATGCCGATAGGTCAAGTTTAGCCTAGGCCGAGTCACCTTGGCTCGTTTGGGTAGCGCATGCTGCCAGCTCGATTGCATGGGCCAATGCATGATCAACAGATCGCCGCTATTGAGCATCAACTCAACCTTAGTCTTGCTCTCCTTGTGGCGCAGAAAGAAGGGCCGGCTGGCCCCCAGGGTTACAGAGGCGATATCCGAACCTGGCACTATCTCCGCCTCATCGTCGCTGTGCCAGCCCATGGTATCGCTACCGTCACGATAGTGATTGACCAAGACGCCGTTGCTTATCAGCCCAAAGTCTCGCGCCAGTTTCTCCCTCAACCGCAGGGCATACTTGGGCCAGGGCTCGGCGCGAATAAAGAGGCCTGAATAGAGATAGTCGCAGCCATTATCGCCAAACCAAATCTGGCGTCTGGGGATAGGATGAGTGCGGCCGAAAATCCTTATCTCGGGGCGAGTGAAGGGGTAATGTTCAGCCTCATGGATCAGCGCCTGCTGCTGCGCCTGATTGAGATAGCCTGGTATCACTGTAATAGGCGGCTTAGGGGCTAGCTCCGCCTCGCTGCCTTCGTCTGTGGCTTGGTTCTCCATATCGCCAAACTCAAACCCTTTCTGTCGCTGTTGCATCTTTCTTTTCCTGCTTACGCGCTCATACCTCGCCCAATCACATCTCACTCAATCACATCGCGCCAGGCATATACCTGTCGGGGCAAATCTGCGATAATCTCGGCCCCAATTTTCAAAGTAGCAGCCTAGCCATGACAACTCAATTCTCCGTTGCCGATATCGAGCTGAGTCTCTCCCGTTATCCCGCCAATCAGGTCTCTAACCTGCAAGCCTGGGATGCGGCCGACGAGCACTTGATAAAACACCTAAAGGAGATTGAGCAACCCAAAGCCAACACGGCCGTTGTCAACGACAGTTTCGGCGCCCTGTGTACCGCTCTTACTTCCATTGAGGCCGACTGGCCCATCTGGGTCGAGACAGATGCCAAGACCAGCCAGCTAGGTACGCTGCAAAACTTCAGCGCCAATGGATTAAGCGATACCAATCTCAACTGGCTCAACAGTCGTGAACTGCCGCCTAAAGGCATAGCCCTGGTGCTGATGAAGCTGCCTAAAAACCTCAACTACTTTGTCCACCAGCTACAACGCCTGTCACAAAGCCTGGCGCCTGATACGCCTGTCTATATTGGTGCCAAGGCCAAGGCGATCAACAAGGCGCTGCTGGAGACCATCACCAAGCATCTGGGCCCCGCCACCGCCAGCCTGGCCTGGAAGAAGACCCGGGTGATCACCTGTATCGCCGACGGCAAGCCCAGAGCGCTACCGAAAGAGGTCAGCTGGCCGGTGAAGGAGTTTAACCTCAACATCAGCAATCTCAGCAATGTCTTCGCCGCCAACAAGCTGGATATCGGGGCGCGCATCATGCTGGACAACCTGCCAGAGGGACAGTTCGACACCATAGTGGATCTCGGCTGCGGCAACGGCATCCTGGGGCTGAGGGCCAAGCAGTGCTACCCAAATGCACAGGTACATTTTGTCGATGACTCTGAGATGGCCATCACCTCGGCGAAACAAAACTGGCAGGCCAATAAGCTCGACAACCCTGAGCCGCCGCAACCTCAGGGACACTTTCACTGGGACGACTGCCTGACGCATCTGGGCGATGAGGTTAAACCGGATCTGGTGCTCTGTAACCCGCCTTTTCATCAGGGGGAAGCGATCACAGACCATATCGCCTGGCAGATGTTTTTAGACGCCTACCATAGGCTCAGGCCGGGCGGCATGTTGCAGGTGGTCGGCAATCGCCATCTGGGGTACCACGTCAAGCTCAAGCGGATCTTTAAGAACTGCACAACCGCGGCAGCTAACGGCAAGTTTGTGATCTTAAGGGCCATCAAGTCTCCTCAGGGGGCGAACAAGTAACGCGGCGACCCCGTCCGAGTCTCCAGCCATCGAAGCAAATAAAAAAACAGGGCCTTAGCCCTGTTTTTTTATTTGCTGGATGAAACTGAGTGACGCTTAGACTGACGACCTCGACCTAGCGATAGTTTTCGCTAAATCCCTCTCTTCTTAAACCAACACCCTAAACCAACATACTAAACCAACATACTAAACCAACATACTAAACCAACATACTAAACCAACATACTAAGAGACCAGCTTGTGCTCAGGCCCGGCATCGTCCACCTCTTGACCCGTCTCGGCGGCCGCCGGCGGCGCAAACAGCAGCACTAACCTCTGCTTCATACTGAGTCCGGGCGCAAAAGCCTCACGAAACATGTCGCGCCACTCGCTGAAGGTCACCACCAGCGGGTTAAAACTGTTTACCGGCTTGGTGATGCCATACTCCACCGTCTCTTCTTCCGTAACATAGGTGCCAAACAGGCGATCCCAGATGATCAACACCCCGGCGTAGTTCTTATCTATATATTGCGGGTTGCGCCCATGGTGCACCCTGTGATGGGATGGCGTGTTAAACACCCACTCCAGCGGCCCCAGCGTCTTAACCGCCTGGGTATGGACAAAAAACTGCAGTCCCAGATTCAGCAGCACGGCAAACACCACCCAGTTAGGATCGAAGCCGACCACGACCAGCGGCAGCCAGAAGATCCACATGCCGGCAAGGGGGTACATCAGACTCTGCCTGAAGGCGGTGCTGAAATTCATTCGCTCTGAGCTGTGGTGCGCCACGTGCGCCGCCCACATCCAGCGCACCCTGTGGCTGGCGCGGTGGAACCAGTAATAACAGAAGTCCTGGGCAATAATCAGTACGATAAAGCTGCCCAGTCCCATCTGAATATCGAAGAGGCGCCAGCCGAATGCCCACAGATAGAGCTTAGCGATCAGCAGCCCGGTGAGAATATCCGCCCCCTGATGCAGGCCCGCCAGGGTGAAGTTACATAAAACTTCGGGCAGATGATAACGAGCATTGTCGGGCAGGCGGCCGCGACGGTCCCCCAGATACCATTCGGCTAGGATACAGACAAAAAACAGTGGCGCGAGCACCAGTAAGAGCACCTCGGGGTGCGCGATGAGTGAATTAAAATCCATCTAGTTATTCCTTTATATTCCCTGAGTGTGACGCTCCCGGCCTACCAACGGGCAAAATGATCTTCGGTTAAGCCAAGCAGATTATCGATGTGGTGAGTACGTCCCTGGCCGTCGCGGATCTCACCGTCGAAGTAGCCCAGATACTGCCTGAAGTTACTCTTGAGCAGCCAGAGATTAAGCCTCTCCTGGCGACAATTGAGCGGTCGGAAGTTCAGCGCGACCCGGCCGTCCTGCGAACTGATCTGCCAGCTGGCATCGTCGTTCCCCTTGGGCGCACGGCGAAACGCAAAATGCACAGGCCCCAATAGATGACGCTCGCCGTTGATCCAAAACACGTTCTCGTTACAGCCGGTCTCGTTCACCCCGGCCGCCAGATTGAGACCTACCAGCGCATCCCCCTGATACCCATTGATACTGGCCCAGCGCCAACTGGTCTCCCGGCGCATATAGCCAGCCGAAAAGTCATAGCCCGCCAGGGCGCGATTGAGCGGCTGGGGCTCGTGGTGAATCGTCAGTTTGCCGCCCACCTTGAGGCCATTGTGTTTCTGGGTATAGGTCCAGCCGCTATAGCCGGTCGGGTTGCACATGGCCATCGGCAGGCTCAGCGGCATAGGTGTGAGCTGCAAGTCGGCCTTTATCTGCGCCGTATCGATATTGAGCAGCCAAATCCCCTCGACTATCTCTATGGTCACCCTACCCTTACCGCTGGCAAGCTGCGCCCGGCCCGACCAGGGCGAATCTGCCAGCTGACAGCCGATGGCGAGCGGCTTGAGCCAGGTGATCTCCACCAGCCGATTGGCCTTGATGTCATAGAGGTAACAAAAACCCGTGCCGGCGTAGCGGATATCAGCGATGGCCACCCCGATCACGTATCTTGGGGTATTGATGGCGACAAACTGAAACTGCTTAAAATGAAAATGCCGGGCGAGATGACTGGCAGGCTTGTCCATTACATTGGTATAGCGAAAGTGCTCCAGGCCAAAGGATTTGACCGGGCCGTCGAAGTGACCATACTGTACCTGGCCCGAACTTAAGATCAGGCTATCCGGCGCCCCCAAGGTCTGCACCCCGCCGGGTTGAATATCCATCTTCATTGCTTGTTATCTTTCTTCTCTTTGTTATCTTTCTTATCGGGCTGACAGCCTGTTGGCCGCGCCTTTTTAGTGGAATTTTTACTCTAACGCTTTCTGGTTTAAGTTAAAACCCCGGCGAACAACAAAGCCTTAACAAACTCGCCTCACGCTGGCATCCAATGAGGATTCTGGTATGCTGATGCCACCTTTTTACAGCATGATTTTCCGCTATGAAACGAATTATTCCCATCATCGCCTGTGCCGGCCTGCTCTTTGGCTGCGCCACCCATACCCCGACCCATATGGCGCTCAATCCACAGCTGCCTGTGGTGGAATCTCAGGGGATCCCGGCTAAGCCCATCGCCATCGAGATGATAGATACCCGCTCGGCAAACTTTGTTGCCCGCTTTAATAATGAAGGGGATGCCGCCAGGCTGGTCAGCCCGTCAGAGTCGCCTCGTCGTCAGCTAGAACAGGTGTTTCGTGAGGGATTTACCAAGGCGGGATATCGTATCGACCCAAGCTCAGTCAATCATATGCAGCTGCAACTGGAAAAACTGCTGACCGATGTCAGCGACACCACCTTTGGTTATCAGGCGACCAACGACATCATCATCAATGTCATCGCCAGTAACACCAGCAAGACCTTTACCAAGCGCTACACGGCCCGTAACCTGGTTTCCGGCCCCTTTAGCGCCGACTTCGCCACCTTAGAGCTGTCGGTTAACGATCTGCTCAGCGACCTGACGGCGAAGATCATCAACGACCCCGAACTCAACCAGTTCATCCAACAATAACTAAGATAAGGAAGTTCACATGAGAATCTGGCTTGGCGCCCTACTGTTACTCGCATTTTCCGGCCTGGCGCAGGCATTGGACATTCAAAGCGATACCATCTATCCCAAGGTCAAACTGGAAACCACCATGGGCAACATAGTGGTCGAGCTGGATCGTAAACGCGCCCCTATCACGGTCGATAACTTTCTCACCTATGTGGTCAAGGGTCACTACGACAACACCCTGTTCCATCGCATCATCCCAGGTTTCGTGGTACAGGGCGGCGGCCTCAATCCTAAGCTGGAAGAGAAGCCCTATGGCAAGCCCATCGTCAACGAGTCAGGCAACGGCCTGAGCAATAGCCTGGGCACCATCGCCATGGCTCGCGAAGACGATCCCCACTCGGCCACCGCACAGTTCTACTTTAACGTGGGCGACAACAAGCGCCTGGATCCCTCTAAACGCCGCTGGGGTTACGCCGTCTTCGGTGAAGTGATGGAAGGCATGGAAGTACTCGAGGCCATGGCCGAGGTAGAGACGCAGATCAACACCAAGCTTGGCTGGCCCGACTTCCCGGTGCAGCCGATCATCCTCAAGAAGGCAACCCTGCTACCTAGACAGTAAGTAAAGGTTAGCGGCCTAAGATAAACATAAGGCTTTGCATTCATTCAAAATTAATGGCACTTTCATCTAAGTGCCATAAAAACAGAACGCACAGTTTTTTATCTCAGACAACTGGCGGCAAATCCACTGGCTATACTTAGGCCTGTAGTAGCAAGGAGGCGAACGATGACAGCAAATGAGTTCATCGATAATAAAGCGCCCCAGCTGGCTCAATATGGAAAAGCGTTTTTAAACAATCAACTCGATTCCAATGAGATCCAGCTTTACTTATGGGACACCCTAGAAGAGTGGGCTCAGTTCAATCATCAGGGTGACGCGCAAACCGATATAGAGCGAGTGTTTTGGCACTTGATACACGCCTTTGACAGGTGGCCCGACTGGACCATACGGGGCAATCAGTTCTTGCGAAAGCAGATCGACGATTGCTGCGACTTTCTCAGTCTCGGCGGCACCTGCCCAAGTTGTTGTGTCGGTACCAGGCCAAGCTCAATGTCATAGCGACTATCTTTATTAAGATTAATCTAAAAAAAGCCAAGCTCAGTCTTTCGGGACTGGGCTTTTTTCATGACCGAATTTTCACTTTTTATTTGCCGCGTCAGCGTTTAAGCTAACCCCACCTAGCCTGACAAAGCCGACTGCTATTTTGATTGCATCCCGAGTTTCCCGATTGCGAGACGCCCTCACCATCTATTTCCACAAGCGGGTATTGATCCTGCTGTTTCTCGGCTTTTCCGCCGGCCTGCCCTTGATGCTGGTGTTTTCGACCCTCTCCTTCTGGCTCAGAGAGGCCGGCATAGATCGCACCGCCATCGGCTACTTCAGCTGGATAGCCCTGGCCTATGGCTTCAAGTGGGCCTGGTCGCCTCTGGTCGATCGCATGTCGCTGCCCTTCTTCACCCAAATATTGGGACGGCGCCGTGGCTGGATGTTATTTGCCCAGACCCTGCTGGTGCTCGCCATCTTAGGCATGAGCCAGAGTGACCCCTTGGCCGACCTGGAGCGCCTGGCGCTGTTCGCCCTCATGGTCGCCTTTGCCTCGGCCACCCAGGATATTGTTATCGACGCCTTTCGTATCGAGTCCGCGCCGCAGAAGATGCAGGCGGCCCTCGCCGCCGCCTATCAGGTGGGCTATCGCAGCGCCATGATTGTCGCTACCGCAGGGGCTCTGACCATAGCCGCCTGGGTCGACCCCAACAGCGAGGCCTATGATCTGGCCTCCTGGCAGACCGCCTACCTGGTGATGGCCGGGCTCATGTTCATCGGCATCTTCACCACACTGATGAGCAGCGAACCTAAGGTCGAGGCCAAGGAGGCTGACGCGATTGAATCGGCCATGCAGCAGAGCCTGTCCGCCCGCTACCCCAAACCTGTGGCGGCCGCCGCCTCCTGGCTCTATACCGCCAGCATATTGCCCTTCGTCGATTTCTTTAAGCGTTATGGCCGCAGCGCCCTGCTGATCCTGCTGCTGATCTCCTGCTACCGGATCTCGGATATCGTCATGGGAATCATGGCTAATGTCTTCTATGTCGACATGGGCTTCTCTAAGACGGAGATCGCCACCCTAAGTAAGGTCTATGGCCTGATCATGACCCTGGTGGGCGCCGGTGCCGGCGGCATGCTGCTGGCCCGTTACGGCACCATGAAGATCCTCTTTCTCGGCGCCTTCATGGTGGCGGTCACCAACCTACTCTTCGCCTATCAGGCCATGGTGGGCTATAACCTCGAACTGTTGACGGCGGTGATCTCCATCGATAACTTCAGCGCCGGCATCGCCACCGCCGCTTTCATCGCCTATCTCTCCAGCCTGACCAGCAGTGGTTATAGCGCCACCCAGTATGCCCTGCTCTCCTCCATCATGCTGCTGTTCCCCAAGTTTGTGGCGGGCTTCTCGGGCCAATATATCGATGCCTTCGGCTATGTGAACTTCTTCGTCGCCGCCAGCATCATAGGTTTCCCTGTGCTGGGACTCATCCTACTGGTGCAGAAATATGCGCCGCATCCCAACGGCGACGAGCAGGCCGAACCTTTAAATTCACCCGAGGAGCGACAGGCAAGCGACTAGCCATCATTTACCGAGTAGGCCGCTAAAAACAGGCAATAAAAACAGGCAATAAAAAGCCCCGCTCAATCGGCGGGGCTTTTGACATCATTGACTATGATTAGTCTCTGAAGTTATTGAACTGGAACGGCTGGCCCAGATCCGATTCGCGGGCAATGGCCATCACCGCCTGCAGATCATCACGCTTCTTGCCGGTCACTCGAATCGAGTCGCCCTGAATGGCAGCCTGGACTTTGAGTTTGCTGTCTTTGATCAGCTTCACCAGCTTCTTGGCTACCAGGCTGTCGATCCCCTCTTTAAAGGTCACCTTAAGCGAGAAGGTCTTACCGCTGTGAATCGCCTTCTCGGCCACGTCCATGGAAGCCGGGTCCACGTTACGCTTACTCAGTTGGTTACGCAGCATATCCACCATCTGCTGGCACTGGAAATCGGACTCAGATGACAGGGTCACCTGATGATCTTTATAGGTGACTTCGCACTCGACACCACGAAAATCGAAACGGCTATCCAGTTCACGGCGCGTATTGTCTACGGCGTTGCGAAGTTCAACTTCGTTTACTTCCGATACGATATCCATCGAAGGCATATTTATCATCCTCTGTTTAAGGCCTGTTGATCTTTGCTGTTGGTTTTACAGCAACTTGCAGGTGATTTATACAAGGTAGGGCCTGTGTCGTGTAGTATTCTACACAAGCTGGCGATAACGCCGTAGAAATTGCCTACAAACGCTGCCCAAGGGGTTCATCTAAACACGTTTAGGTTGAACAAAAATGAAACCTAAAAGTTCAACAGGCCCTAACCACTTTGTCTGCCCGCTAGTTTACCCGCTCGGGCCAGAGAGCGCCAAAATTTCTTAATGTTCCAACAGGCGTTTCTTAATGACTTTAAGATGACATTTTCCTATGATTGGGCAAAGCCACTTAACCTAAGCGACCCGTGAATTCTCGAAAAACCTTTTTTAAGATAGCGCTTCTTCTTTCCATCATAGTGATCAGTTACCTGGTATTCTCCCGCCCTAACTACCCACAAGTGATCCCACACATGGATAAGCTTGGTCATCTAGGCAGCTTCTTCGCTCTGGCGCTATTGACCCATCTCGCCTTCGAACCTAAGTGGTACAGCCTGGCGGGCATACTAGCCGGCTATGCCCTCTTTATCGAGCTGGTGCAGTCTCGCCTGCCCTATCGCAGCGCCTCCACCGCCGACTTCATCGCCGACATGGTGGGTGTGCTCTTGTTTTACTTCGGCCTCTGGCTCTACCGCCGCTATATCAAGGCCAGCATGCTCAATAAAGCCGGGGCCAATAAAGCCGAGGTCAATAAAACCAGAGCCAAGATCCAACCATGACCACTTTAGATAAGGCTAAGCAAAACGAGATGCGACCCGGCAAGGCTCAAGGCGGTGAGACTCATCCCAGTGAAACCCTGCCCGATGAAACCCTGCCCGATGAAACCCTGCCCGGTGAAACTCACTCTGGTGAAGCTCAGCCAAAAAAAATAGTCATCCTGGGCGCCGGGGCCATAGGTCAGCTTATCTTCCACCAGCTATCCATTCATGGGCTCGCGCCTGTGCTCATGGCCAGAGACGCAAAGGCCGGCAGCCAAGAGCTGGCGCTGACCGACCTCGATGGTGAGACGCTAAAGCGTCAAGCGCAGTTCATCGACCCAATAGGGCTGGCAAGCTGTGAGCTGCTAATCGTCTGCGTCAAGGCCTATCAGGTCGAGGCGGCGCTACTGCCCCTGTTAAAGACTCTCTCTGCCGACGCACACATATTGTTGCTGCACAACGGCCTGGGGCCCCACCTGAGTGTGGCACCTCATCTGGCAGGTCGCGGTCTTAGCCTGGGCACCACCTCCCAGGGGGCCCTGAAACTCGGCAGGTGGCAGATTAAACAGACGGGTGCCGGCCTGACACAGCTTGGCCATGCCCAGGGTGCCCCCCTTGCGGCGAGTCTACGCCAGGCCCTGCTCGCGGCTATCAGTAACAGCGAGTGGTGCGAGCCCATCCTGCCCATGCTGTGGCAGAAACTCGCCATCAATATCGCCATCAACCCGCTGACCGCCATCAATGACTGTCCTAACGGTAAACTGGCAGATGCGCAATTCAAGCCGACCATACTGGCTCTGATTGGGGAGGTGATCGCCGTGGCAAACGCCGAAGGGATTGCACTGGAGCGACAGCAGCTGACCGAGCGCGTCTATCGGGTGATCGAGCTGACCGCCGGCAACTACTCCTCCATGCATCAGGATATCCACCACGGCCGCCAGACAGAGATTGAGGCGATCACCGGCTACCTGCTGAGCCGCACCGCCGTCCATGGCATCGCCACACCAACCAATGAGGCCATCTACCGACAGCTTAAATCTCTCGAGTGCGACGACAAGGCCTGAAATGCGTCTGCACATCAAGCCACACATAAGTCATATATAAGGCAGGAGATTTTCTGCCCTGACCTCGACATAAGCGTCTAGAATTATTCTTAAAAGGCGCGAGGCTCGAGGTGATAGATGAAACGAGAGCAGTGGAACTCTAGGGTCGGTTTTATATTGGCGGCGGTCGGTTCGGCCATAGGACTGGGTAACATCTGGCGCTTCCCCTATATGGCCTATGACAACGGCGGCGGCGCCTTCTTTATTCCCTATCTGTTCGCCATGCTCACCGCCGGTATCCCCTTTATGATCATGGAATTTAGCCTGGGCCATAAGCTAAAGAAGACCTCGCCACGCATCTTCGCCCAGCTCGGTCATACCCTCGGTTTCAGGCTCGAATGGCTCGGCTGGTTCCAGGTGTTCATCGCCGCGGTGATCGCCGTCTACTATGTGGCCGTCATCGGCTGGACCCTCTCCTATCTCGGCTTCTCCTTCAGCCTGGCCTGGGGAGACAATCCCAATGACTTCTTTTTTAATCAATATCTTAAACTAGGAAATAACTCACCTTCCCATCTGGGTGACTTTCAAGTCGGCATAGCAATCGCCATGAGCATCGCCTGGCTGATGACCTTCATGGCGGTCTTTACCGGGGTCAAGGGGGGAATTGAGCGCGCCAACAAGATCATGATGCCCGTGTTGTTTATCATGGTATTGGTGCTGATAGGTCGCATCCTGTTTCTACCTGGGGCGCTATCCGGGCTCAACTATCTGTTTGAGCCCGACTTTAGCCGGCTGCTGGACACCCAGGTCTGGTCTGCCGCCTACGGCCAGATCTTCTTCACCCTCAGCGTCGGCTTCGCCATCATGCTCGCCTATTCCAGCTACCTACCCAGTAAGGCAGACATCAACAACAACGCCTTCATGACGGTGTTGATCAACTGTGGCTTCTCGATTCTGGCGGGCATACTGATCTTCGGTGTGCTGGGCTACATGGCCGAGGAGCAGATGAAGCCCCTGACCGAGGTGGTCAGCTCGGGTATAGGCCTGGCGTTTGTCACCATACCCACGGCGATCAACCTGATGCCGGCCCCCTACATTCTGGGGCCACTCTTCTTCATCGCCCTGGTGATCGCCGGATTAAGCTCGCACATCTCCATCATAGAAGCGGTCACCAGCGCGGTCATCGACAAGTTCCATGCGCGCCGCAGGCCCGCCGCGGTACTGGTGTGCAGCATTGGCTATCTGGTTTCCATGGCTTTTGCCACCAATGGCGGCCTACTGCTACTGGATCTGGTGGACTACTTTATCAACAATATCGCCCTGCTGCTGAGCTGCCTGCTGGAGCTGCTGATCATCACCTGGCTGCTGAAGGTGACTGTGATTCATGAGCATGCCAATGAAAACTCCGAGTTCAGGGTAGGCGGTTGGTTTGTCGTCTGCCTACGCTTCATCAGCCCGGCTATCTTAGCCACCATACTGATAAAGAATCTCTACAACACCTTAGTCAACGGCTATGGCGATTATCCCATTGCCGATCAGCTCTTCTTAGGTTGGGGCTTAGTGGGCACCATGCTCTTCTTCGCCGTGCTGATTAACTTCACCAGCAAATCGCCAGGCTATCCAGATAAACACCCGGGAGACAAGTCATGAGTCAAAGTGCCCTTATCATGATGCTGCTTGCCTTAAGCCTAACCTGGGGCGGCGCCGCCTTCTGTATCGGCATCGCCATCAGGCGCAAGCAGAGGAATGAGGCCGACGATTAGTCTGCCTCCTCTATTTGGTTGTCAGCCAAGCTGGCCAATCTGTTGCAGACTGAAGGCGGTCAGGGGATCGATCTCCTTAACCAGCTCCTCAATCTTGATGATCGCCTCAAGCGAGCCGCTGTCTTTACGGTAGGAGAGATAGATGGGGCGATTCCAGGGCTCTACCCCTTCGACGCGATAAAGCTGACCCGACTGTAGAAATGGCTCCACGATCGACAGCGGCAGGTAGGCCGACCCCGCCTTATCCAGAATAAAGTCCAGGGCGATACGTCCGGTAGAGGTACGCAGATAAGGTGGCGGCATACGATAGTGTCTCTCTGCATGCTCCGAGGCGAAACGCGTCCCCCAATCCACATAGACATATTTTTCGCTCAGGGCTTCTGACTGATCGCAGGGACGGGTCGAGACCAACACCAAGATAAGATCCGCGACCTGTTTGCACACCAACTCCTCAGACTTAAGCGGATCAAAGGCAAAGGCCATGTCCAAGGTGCGCTCAAGTAAGTTACGGTTTAGCTGCTCGCGACTGAGCGCCTCGGCCAGAAAGCCATAGCCGCCGAAGGCATCGGTCACCTTGCTCAGGCAGTGCTGCAAATAGGCATCCCAAATATTGGGCGTGCCCGCCATCGTCAGTTGCAACGCCTTGTGACTGGTCAGCGCCAGTTCGTTCTTCGCCTGCCCCAGGGTACTCACCATCACCTCGGCATAGGGCACCAGGCGCTCGCCCGAGGTGGTGAGTTGAATGCTGTTGCGATTACGCACAAACAGGGCGGAGTCGAAGAAGGACTCCAGCTGCTTAATCCGGGCGCTCACCGCCGCCTGAGTGATATAGAGATTCTCTGCCGCACGGCCGAAATGCCTTGTTCTGGCCACCTCTAGAAAGGTCTTAAATACTTTGACGTCCATTTTGGTCTCTCGGTCAATTTCACCGAGAGAATAACAACTAATCCTAATGGTGACGATAGAAAAGTTTTGTTTCTCTTTTAACGACAAAAATCATAATTTCGCGATCGAAAAACCCTGTAGTTACAGCGTTGCTATCACAGTGAGAGGTTGTTATGTCAGAAGAGTCATTTCGTTTTGGTCAAAAGCGTTTTTTTGATGACAAAAACTTTCCCCGCGGCTTCAGTAAGTCCGGAGAGTTTACCTTGTCTGAAGCTGAATTGTTAAGCCTATATGGCGACACTATGCAAGCCTTTGAGGCAGGCGATCTTGAGCCTGAAACTGCAGAGGAAAAACACTTTGTTAAGGTACTGAAACACCCCAACAAAGCAAATACCAAGCTTGAGCATGTATGGCTGAAGTACATCAAGCTTACCCGCGAACCCAAAAAGTTCCACCCCCTAAACAGCACGAGTAATAAGCGTGTTGAGCAGTATGAATATGTGGAATCTCCCCCAGAAGATGAGGTTGCTTAAAGAATGCACATCTGTTTTTTGATGTACCCGTGGGAGCGTATCGATCCTGAATCAGATACCACCCTGAGATTAGTTCATGAGTGCGCGCAGCGTGGTCATACCGTTGCCATCACCACTACCAGTGGGCTGACCATTCGTGACAGTAGCGTCTACGGGTTTTGTCAAATCATCAAGAAAGGGATGAAGATATCGGACAACATTCCCCGCTTTTATCGCACCGCCGAATTTCATAAGGCGCGCCTGCCCATGGCCGGCTTCGACTGCATCTTTATGCGCGCCAATCCGCCACTGGATAACCTGGCGCTTAACTTCTTGGATTCGGTCAAAGGCGACACCCTGATCATCAACGATCTCGAGGGACTCAGGGTCGCCAACAACAAACTCTACACCGCCAGCATGAGCGGTGCGGCGAGCCAGTATATTCCTACCACCCATGTGTCGAAGAACCGCGACTACCTGCAACGAGTACTGGAAGAGAGCGACAGCGATAAGATGATCCTCAAGCCGCTAAACGGCTTCGGCGGTCATGGCGTTATCGTGATCGAAAAGAGCGCACGCCAAAACTTCAGCTCACTGCTGGACTTCTACATCGGCACGGATGAACAGAGCAACTATGTGATCCTGCAAGATTACATCGAGGGTGCCGAGGAAGGCGATAAGCGTATATTGATGCTCAACGGTGAGCCCATTGGCGCCATGCGCCGCGTACCGGCCTCGGGCGAGTTTAGATCTAACGTCCATGCCGGCGGCAGCGTGGTCAGACACACTATTACACGTGAAGAGCGCGAGCTGTGCGCCGCAATCGGCCCCAAACTGGTGCGCGACGGCCTCTACTTCACCGGTCTGGATGTGATCGGCAATAAGCTGGTCGAGGTAAACGTCCTCAGTCCAGGCGGCATCACGCGTATCAACAAACTCAACCGCGTACGTCTGCAGAAACAGGTGATCGATTTCGCCGAGAACATCATCAACTCCAAAGAGCTATTGATGCAACGTAAGAGTGCATATCGTCAAGCGGTAGAAAATGCAAACCTATAGTCTCGACCAGATGCTCTCCCTGATTAAACGCGGGGAGACATTCTCAGGCCAGCTGGCCTCCTCCGGCTGTGTGATCACCATCCAAGAGTATCTGCCCGTAGTGTGCACCGCAATCCATGCGGGGCACAACCTGCGCCCAGAGCTGGTCAAGCAGTGCCAGCTCAGCGCCGAGGAGCGTTACTTCGAAGAAGATCCCTTCACCGACGAGGTGATCGCCTCGCAGCCTATCACCCTGGCGGGCAGCGATTCGCGCTTCGAGTACGATCTCAACCGCCCCAAGAGCCTGAGTACCTATTACAAGTCCGCCTGGATGAAACAGGTCTGGCGCAAGCCCCTCAGCGCCAAGCAGCGCGCCATCAGCCATGCCAAGCACCAGGATTTCTATCGCCTGTACGAGGCACTGATCGCCAAGCTTGAGAGCATGTTCGGCATGGTGATCGTCTTCGACCTGCATTCCTACAACTACAAGCGTATCGAGAAGCCCACGCCCGTGTTTAACATAGGCACCTCGCAGATCGATATGGAGCGCTGGGGCAGCGTGGTCCACAAGTTCAAGCGAGAGCTGAAGACCATCACACTGCCCAACATAGAGCTGGATACCGAACTGGACGTGGCCTTCGAGGGCCGCGGCTACTTGATCGCCCACACCAACGCCCGCTTCGACCGCACCTTAGTGTTGCCGACGGAGATCAAGAAGGTGTTTATGGACGAGCTGACCGGAGAGGTCTACCCCATAGTGCTGGACGATCTTAAGCTGGGGCTGAAAAACGCCTTTAGTGCCACCAGCGCCTACTTCCAGCGTAAGCTCAATCGTCAAAGCAAGACCCGCCGCGCCGACATGCTCAGCAGCGCCATCGAACCCGAGGTACTGGAGATTGACGCCGCGCTGTTCCGCCTGGCGCAGAAGGTCGACACCCTAAAATATGTCAACCCGACCAATTTGGCGGCCGAGCGTCGACGCTTCATGAAGGCGCCGAGCCGCTTCAAGCCAAACTTCGCCTATCGCCAGCTCCCCATAGATGCCAACGAGTTTAAATATCGCCTCTATCGTCTGCCCATAGACAATATTGCCGATCCCGCGCTCAAGCAGCTCTACAAGGATATCGTCAACAAGCTGGGCGAACAGATAGACCTCTTGACCAGTGTCGGCCAGGAAGGCTTCGTCTACAACTCGCTACGTTACCATGGCCGCCCGGATAAGAGCGCCATCGCCAACGCCAAATTCCTGCTGTACGCCAAGGAGATCCCCGAAGAGAGAGGGGAAAGCCTTAACGCCCAACAGGTATGTGAACTGATGAAGCAGAGCGCCGAGCAGTGGCAGATGCGCTGTAAGATAGGCCTGAGCGGCGCCATCGTCGCCCGCGCCATGGTCAGCTCTAACCCGGCACAGCTGGCGATCAGCAGCCATGCCCAGTTTCACGAGAGCGAGGTGCAGCGTCTGATCCAGCATGAGCTGGGGGTGCATATGGCCACCACGCTCAACGCTAAGCAGCAATCGCTCAAGGTGTTGCGTCTGGGACTGCCCGGCTCGACCTATACCCAGGAAGGCCTGGCGATCCTGGCCGAACTTAAGGCAGGTTTCATGGCACACTCACGCCTTAACACCCTGGCCGCGCGTGTGCTGGCAGTTGATTCCATGCTCAAGGAGCAGGACTTCTACCTCACCTACAGCTACCTGATCGATGAGCTTGAGATGGACAAGGACGATGCCTTCGCGACCACGGCCCGTGTCTATCGCGGTGGTGGCTTCACCAAAGATCACCTCTACCTGAGTGGCTTCCTCGACATGTTGCACCTGTCAAAGACCCGCAGCCTGGACAACCTGCTCGTGGGTAAGACCAGCGTGCAATACCTGGATCTGCTCGATGAGCTGGTGCAGCGTGACTGGCTGATTCCACCTAAGTACAACGTCTTCCCGACCAGTAACTTAGAAGAGAGCCCTAGCCTCAACTACCTGATCGAGAGTCTGCGCACTTGACCCTCAGTCATGGTGGCTCGGCATTGTCCAGCCACCATGACGCTCACCTCGCTAGCCTACAGGCCGGTTTTACCAAGTCAATACCCTGAACATCACCACTCGCTTAGCTATAGCCTTGCCTTGCCCAGCTCAGCTCAGCTCAGCTCAGCAGAGACTTAAGCTGAGGGTTATGCCGAGAGTTAAGCCGAGAGTTGTGCAGAGTGTGAGTCAACAAGCTTTGCAAGCCCTCAGATTTCCCTTAAGCTAGAGCTTTCTTCTCCCATAGATACACAAATCCATGCTAAAACACCTCTTTCCCAGTAGCCCCAAAGGCGCCCTGCTGATCTATGGCCTGCTACTTGCCCTGGTGCTGATCTCGGTTCATTTTATCGACCGCCAGCTGGCCGATCTGATGCATGCACAAGAGCTCTCTCACCCAGGGTTAAAACTATTGAGTAAGATACCGCTGCTGCTGGAGTTTCTCGCGGGGCTGACTATCTTCGCCTGCATTAGCGAGCGATTTCGCGCCAGGTTTCAGGCCTTAGCACTGGAACTGGTACTCACCCTAATATTTGCCTTCTCCATTCGCTGGGTCGCCAAATGGAGTTTCGGTCGTACCTGGCCTGAGAGCTGGATAACCCTGGGCGATGGTCATAATCCCTCCTGGGTAGCCGATCGCATCGAGGCCTTTCATCCCTTTGCCCAGGGACTTGCCTACGACTCCTTCCCCTCGGGTCATGCCCTGCTGACCTTCGCCCTCGCCTTCACCTTCTGGCGCCATATGCCCAAGCTGATGCTTCTCTGGATAGGCTGCATGCTGGCCGTCATCGCCGGGCAATTGAGCCTGAACTATCACTATCTTGGGGATCTACTCGCCGGAGCCAGCTTTGGCCTGCTCGCCAGCCAATTGGCGCTGACGCTGCCCCCTTGGTTCAAGGGACGCATGGGAATCTCGACCTAGGCTAGATCCATGTAAAAAAAACGTTAAACCATCCTGTATTTATTAGTAAAAAAGGCCTAATTTTAAGAGTGTCGCCGCATTTTATTCTACTATTGTCTAAGGCCTCAGCCTTAATTTGAGACGGAAAAAACTATAAGAGAAGTTAATTTTCGCACCATAGACAAACTCTTCATCAAGATGTCTATTAACGATAAATTTTGGGTCATCGGGGCGCTATTTTTCATCGCCATCACCTGTCTCGGCGTCAGCCGCTACCAGGAGAGCATAGACACCATAGAGCAAGGCTCCATGATGGCACTGGAAAGCGACCTATCGGGCATGGTTCGTGCCCTAGAGGCCAGCGGCCAAACCGACAAGTTTGCCAGCCTTAATATCCAACAGAGCGGTCAGGCCAGCTCCAGCCGCACCCAAGACAGTATTACCGCCGTGGTACGCAGCACCTCGGGGCAGAATCTATCCCTGACGCAGAATGTCGTGAGCGAGACGCCAGAAAATCGGCCCTCTACAGCCTACTGCTGACCTATCTCTGGTTGCTGCCCTTCTCCGTCCTGCTCTACTGGAACGCCACCTTCATCGGCGGCGCCCTCTGGGTGCTGTGGACCACCACCAAGAATATCGCCAAGGGCGACCTCACCTCGCGCTTGGGCTTCCACCCTGGCCGCGACGAGTTTGGTACCATAGGCTGTGCCCTGGATAACGCCATGGACACACTCACCGAACTCGTGGTGACGGTCAAGGATAGCGCCGAGACCTTACATAGCACCGCCAGTTCATTTGCCTCAGAAAACCAGGAGAGCGAGCGCCAGATAGAGCAGCAGTACCTCTCTCTCGACTCTGTGGCCACCGCCATGGAAGAGATGACGGCTTCCGCCGGAGAGGTCTCTAACATCTCCAATAGCTCGGTGGAAAAGGTAGAGCAAAACTCGCAATCTGTGCGTCAGAGTTACGAGCGGGTGCAGAAGGCGATCAAGGATATCGAGCAGCTCTCGGGCTTCATCGAGCAGACCTCAGACTCGGTTAGCACCCTCAAGGTCAACGCCACCAAGATCAACGAGGTGATCACCACCATTAACGCCATCTCGGAGCAGACCAACCTGCTGGCGCTCAACGCCGCCATCGAGGCCGCCCGCGCTGGTGAGATGGGCCGCGGCTTCGCCGTGGTTGCCGATGAGGTAAGAACCCTGGCCAGCCGTACTCAGTCGGCCACGGTAGAGATCCAGGCGATGATCGAGAACCTGCAGCAGGAAACCAACAATATCGACAACATCACCCAGCGCACGGTTAAGCAGGCCCAATCCAGCCAGTCGTTGATCACCGAGATAGGCACAGACGTCAGCGCCATCAACGAATCATCACAATCGGTGATCGACATGAGCTTCCAGATAGCGGCTTCCTCGGAGGAGCAGAGCGCCGTGGCCAACGATATCGCCTCGGAGCTGAGTGAGATTAGACAGCAGGCTAACATGATCAAGGAGCTGGCCAACCAGTCTTCAATCGGTGTCAGTCAGCTTTCACAGGCCTCTGAGAGCCTGGGCACCATCCTGGCCCGCTACCAGACCGCCTAAGCTAAGTCATCCCCAGATCACCAAGATGGCCGCCACTGCGATAAGCAGTAAGGCGGTCATCTCCTTCGGCTTCACCTTCTGTTTAAGATAGCCCCCCGCCACGAGTAAGGTGAAGAACACCTCTACTTGCCCTAAAGTCTTCACATAAGGTACCGCCTCTAAGGCCATGGCACTGAACCAACCGATAGACCCCAGGCAGCTGGTGACGCTGATGGCCAGGGTCAACTTAGGCCTGCGCCACAAAGCGGCCAGGGTCTGCCGGTCCCGCCACCAGAGAAATAGCAACAAGATGGCGGTCTGCAGGCAGATCACCCAAAACAGCACCCAGGCGGCGCTGTGGGGAAAGGGCAAGCCCAGCACCAGGCTCGCCTCTCTGACCCAGAGTGAGGTGAGCGCGAAGGCGCTGCCACAGGCAAGCCCCAGCAGTAACACCTGAGGGGATAATCTGGCGACGCCCGCCCCCTTGCTCATCAAAAGTACGGCCACAGCGCCAATCACCACGCCGAGCCAGCCAAGTAAACTTAACTGAGTACCAAAAAACAGCGCGCCAAACACCGCGGCGACAATCGCCTCACTCTTGGCCAGCCCCGCCCCTATGGCGAAGTCTCTTAGCTGAAACAGCTTGACCATCAGGCCGGTGGCCACAATCTGCATCAGGGCTGCGCCGCTCACAAAGCCCCAGAATGGGGCGGGAAACGGCGAGGCGCCAATGGCCTGTTCAGGCGGTAGCCAGAGATAGAGGGCCATGAGATAACAGGCGGCGATAGGCCCCGCCCAAATAAAGCGCGCCAGTGTCACCCCGGCGACTTTGACGTCACGGCTAAGCTGGCTCTGCAAGGCGTTACGCCAGGACTGCATGAAGGCGGCGAGAAAGGTAAAGACGATCCACATAGGCGCTACTCTGGTAAAGGGGGTATTAGCCTAGCGCTTAAGCTGCCTTGGCGCGAGTGAAAATGGCTCATGAAAGATAGGTGAAGAGCCCAATCTACAACTATTTGACCGGCCAACAAAAAGCCCCGCACGGGCGGGGCTTTAATTACTAGACGCAGCGTAAAGAGACTTACTTGCTGGTGTCGATTGGGTCGAAAGACTTCACCAGGTCGTCGATGGCCTTCATCTGGGTCAAGTAGTTTTCCAGCTGATGCAGTGGCAAGGCACATGGACCGTCGCACTTGGCATTGTCTGGATCAGGATGAGCCTCGATAAACAGACCCGCCAAGCCCAGCGCCATGCCGCTACGAGCCAGCTCGGTGGCCTGAGCACGACGACCGCCCGCGCTGTCACTGCGTCCACCTGGGCGCTGCAGGGCGTGGGTAGCATCGAAGATCACAGGGTAGCCCGACTGCTTCATCTCGTCCATGCCTAGCATGTCGACCACTAGGTTGTTGTAGCCGAAGCAAGAGCCGCGCTCACACAAGATGATCTCGTCGTTACCGGCCTCGTTAAACTTGGTGATGATGTGGCGCATCTCATGGGGCGCCAGGAACTGTGGCTTCTTCACGTTGATGATGGCACCTGTCTTGGCCATGGCCACCACAAGATCCGTCTGACGCGCCAGGAAGGCCGGTAGCTGAATGATATCCACCACCTCGGCTACGGGCTGACACTGGTACGGCTCGTGCACGTCGGTGATCAGTGGCAGATTAAAGGTGTCTTTGATCTCCTGGAAGATCTTCAGTCCCTCTTCCATGCCAGGACCGCGATAGGAGTTAACCGATGAGCGGTTCGCCTTGTCGAATGACGCCTTAAACACATAAGGGATCCCCAGCTTCTGAGTAACTTCCGCATAGGTCTCGGCGATCTGCATGGCCAGGTCTCGCGACTCGAGCACATTCATGCCACCAAACAGGACAAAAGGCTTGTCGTTTGCAATTTCAATGCTACCTAACTTTATGGTTTTATTACTCATCGCTACTTCTCTCTTAAGAAGCCGGGGCAACCCCGGCAGGAATCAAATACGTTAGTGCATTTCGAGCCCTATTACTGGGCTACGACCTGCAAAATCTGACCACACACCCAAGCCATATAGGTGCCTACAGCATAGCCTAATACGGCTAGGAGTACACCGACAGGTGCCAGAGCCGGATGGAAAGCGGCGGCCACCACGGGCGCCGAGGCGGCGCCGCCCACGTTAGCCTGACTGCCCACCGCCATATAAAACAGCGGTGCACGAATCAGCTTGGCCACCAGCAACATGAAACCGGCATGGACGACCATCCAAATGATGCCGATGGCGAAATACCAGAGATTGGCCGGGTCGAACAGTTTCAACACATCCATATGCAGGCCGATAGTCGCCACCAGAATATAGAGGAAGGCCGAGGCGACCTTAGAGGCGCCAGCCGCCTCGAGATGGCGCACTGGGGTGAAGGACATGGCCAGACCTATGGTGGTCACTGTCACGATCAGCCAGAAGAACTTAGAGGTCAGGCTGTAGTCGCGGGTCCAGGGATAGTTCGCCTCGAAGAAGGGCCCCAGGAAATCGGCGATCACATGGGCAAGACCCGTGATACCAAAGCCCACGGCGACGATCATCATCAGATCTCGTAGGCTGGCGATACGGGCGTTTTCGGCGTGATACTTCTCCACCTTCAACTTAAGCGTCTCGATGGCGCGGGTATCGGCGCCTGTCTTGGCATCGATCTCCTTGGCCTTGGACGCCATAAACAGCAACACGGCCATCCAAATGTTGGCCACGATCACATCGACCGTCACCATGATAGAGAAGATGTTGCCACCGGCCTCGTAGATTTCCTTCATCGCCGCCTGGTTGGCGCCGCCGCCGATCCAGCTACCGGCCAGGGTGGTCATGCCACGCCATACCGCGTCCGGGCCGCTCACCCCGAGGATCTCTGGGTTGAGGGTCGACACGATAAGCAAGGCGATGGGGCCACCGATTACAATGCCGACTGTGCCGGTTAAAAACATCACAATCGCCTTGGGGCCCAGGCTAAGGATCGCCTTGAGGTCGACACTTAAGATCAGCAGCACCAGACAGGCAGGCAATAGATAGCGGGAGGCGACAAAGTAGAGGTTTGACGTATCGCCATCCAGAATATGGAAAGAGTTAAGCAGTGAAGGCAAGAAGTAGCAAAGCAGCAGCGCAGGAATAAAACGGTAGAACTTCACCCAGAATGGGTGTTGGCTGCTGTTGGTGTAAAACACGAATCCTAAGATCACCGCCAGCAGGCCCAGGCCAGTGGCGTCATTGGTGACTAAGGCTGTGGCGTCATTACTGACTAATGCGGTACTGCTCATCTCATCTCCCTTTTATTTTTCTATTCGTTATTTATTGTTGTAGTTATAGCGATGGCCGCAGGCACCTTGTGGCGCCCATGGTAAATTTAGCCCCGGGTCAGGCCTTCCCGGCCTGGCCCCTGAGGGTTAATGATAGACCTCAACCTCGTCGTTGAGCTCTTTTAGCTGTAATTTCACCAGTTCGGTCACTGGGTCGTGGGGGCTGTTATCGACAAAGTGTCTCAGATCCGCCGCCGCAACACTGATACAGCCAAGCTGCTGGGCGATAAAGGCCCGTTCTCGGTTGAGATTCAGGTCGTCTTCATGCCATTGCAACAGTAAGTTACAACACTCCATGGCGCTCTCAAACTGGCTCGCCAAGATGGCGCCGGCCTTGAGTTCATGCAGCATGCGTGACAGCAGACGCTTGAGGCTAGCGGGCTTGAGGTAACGCGGCTTAAATGGGGCGCCGTTACCTAACTCGCCGCGCACCAACACGTGTAGCTGGTGACGGCTAAGAGGTTGCCCGGTCAGCGGGTCGATATAGCGCACATTGTCGTCGATGCGGCAACTGAGCACTGTGGTACCCGGCAACAGCAGAGGCTGCAACACCAGATCCAACTGCTTACCCAGCAGCATAAGCACAGTCGCCAGCGTGGTGCTGTTACCCTGACGCGTGGTGATACAGCTGGCCAGATCTGCCGCCTCGGTACTGAAATAGGACTCGCGCGCGCAGAAACCAAGATCCTGGTAAAACCATTTGAGCAAGGCGTCCAGACGGGCCTCTCGGTCCACCAGATAGTGACTAAGTACCGAGCCAGCCAGCTCATACCAGGCCCACTTTGCCGCTTCCTTATCGGAAAATCCCAGGTGCTCGGAAATATCAAAGGCGCTCTCTGGCAGAGAGAGCGCCTCATTTAAGATCAGGTTTGTCATTAGCTCATTAATATTGCTTGTTTGAACATGGCTAACTTAGCGGCGTACATCACCCAAGCCAGCGCGCCCAAAGCCGCGAAAGTCTTGAAAAGTTTGTTACGGTTAGCCTTGAGCGAGATAGCCGCCAGGAAGATGTAAGCGATCACTGCGCCTATCTTCTCGGTCAGCCAGGCATCCTGCAACGGATACTGCTTGATGATGAAGCACAGGGTTAGACCGGAGAGCAGCAGGAAGGTATCGATCACATGGGGCGCAATCTTAACAAATTTCTTGTCCATGATGGCAGATTGTTTAAGATGCAGCACAAATCGTACGATAAAAAACAGCACACTCACGCTAATCAGGGTGAGGTGTATATGCTTAATAGCTGGGTATAAACTGTCCATTATATCTTCTTTCGTGGCTCACAAAGGCGCTAGTGTACCCGATCAAAGGCCAGGGCACCAATATCATACTCTTGATTCTTAGCCATAATGCCTCTAGATAATTTTCATAAAGGAAATGTCACTTGAACACAGATAGCAAAATCAACTTTACCCATGACGAATCCAGCGAATTTGCCGATACCGTCAAACAGAAAATCGCCGAATTTAACTGGCAACGTTGGGAAGTGAGCGAGCGCTTACCCCTGGGTCTAAAGCTTGAGAATGAGGCGGGCGAGCTGATCGCCTGCCTGTCGGCTCGCACCTTCGGCAACTGGCTGATGATAGATAACTTCTGGGTGAGCGAGTCCCTCAGAGGCCAGCATATCGGCAGCAAGATGCTGGCTGAGGCCGAACGTATTGCCAGGGAGCGAGGCTGCATCTATGCCATCCTGGATACCTTAAACTTTCAGGCCAGGCCCTTCTACGAGGCCAGAGGCTATCGACTGGAGTGGACCCAAGAGCAGTATCCAGCGACGGGCTGCAAATACTTCATGACCAAGCGCCTGTAAATGTCAGTCACATTGCCATCATTTTCACGCTGTGCTCCTTGCACCTCTCCTACTAGCTGTTGATTAAGTATTAGCTTGTTGACTAGTGCTCATCCGGCAGTTGATAAAAAAACGCCACAGGCTCGGGCCCATGGCGTTTTGTGTTTTAATCAGATAAGAGACTAAGGCGGCTATCTTGGCCAGCGGCCTAAGGTACATCTGTCGTTGCTACCAAAGTCACGTACCGTCGCCACGGCCTCATAACCCAGCTCGATCATCTTGTCGCGCACAGTGAGTGCCTGGCCGAAGCCATGCTCCAGTAGCAGGTAGCCACCGGGCGCCAGATAATCGCGGGCGGCCTCGGCAATATGGAAGAGATCCGCGTAGCCGTGTTCACCCGCGGTGAGGGCGCTGTGGGGCTCGAAGCGCACATCGCCCTGAGACAGATGCTCATCTTCCTCATCGATATAAGGCGGATTGGAGACGATCAGATTAAAGTCATAGCGGTTGATGGCATCGAACCAGTCGCTCTGCAGCACTTCTACCTGGGGTAGCTTGAGGTTGTCCCGGTTAGCCTTAGCCAGAGCTACCGCTTCAGAGACCTTATCGACCGCGGTGATCTGCCAGGTATTGCGCTCGAAGGCCAGCGACAAGGCGATAGCACCTGTGCCCGTGCCCAAGTCCAACACCTTGGCATTGTCTGCCAGGGGTAGGTTGAGCGCGGTTTCAACCAATATCTCGGTGTCAGGACGCGGAATCAAGGTGGTGGGATTGACCATGAAGGGCAGCGACCAGAACTCCCGCTCGCCCACAATATGGGCGATGGGCGTGCCTATCTTACGTCGAGACACCATCTGTTTGTATTCGGTCACCTGCTCACTGGTCAAACGCTCATCAGGCCAGGTGTAGAGGTAACTGCGCTGCTTATGAATGATATGCAGCAGCATCACCTCGGCATCGAGCTTAGCGCTGTCGGAAACCTCAAAAAGTTGAGTAGTTGCCCAATCGAGGGCCTGTGCTAACGTTTGAAACAAAGCTTATCCTTAATCACCTAGCGGCAATGATAGCAAGATTAACCTTCGGAAAGGGCTGCTAACATGTCGGCTTGGTTTTCCTGCATCAAGGGGCCGAGGATGGCATCGAGATCACCTTCCATCACCTCGTTGAGACGATAGAGGGTCAGGTTGATTCTGTGCTCGCTCACACGTCCCTGCGGGAAGTTATAGGTACGCACACGCTCCGAGCGATCACCACTGGCCACCAGGTTGCGACGTGTCGATTCCTCTTCGCTGCGACGCTTCTCATCTTCCACCGCCTGAATACGGGCGGCCAAGACGCTCATGGCCTGGGCGCGGTTTTTATGCTGCGAGCGTTGATCCTGACACTCCACCACTATGCCTGAAGGAATATGGGTAATACGGATAGCAGAATCTGTCTTGTTAACGTGCTGACCACCGGCACCCGAGGCGCGGAAGGTATCGACCTTAAGGTCGGCAGGATTGATCTCAATCGCTTCGGCTTCAGGGATCTCAGGCATCACCACCACGGTACAGGCCGAGGTGTGCACGCGCCCTTGAGACTCGGTTTCAGGCACACGCTGTACGCGGTGACCGCCCGACTCAAACTTGAGCTTGCCATAGACGCCATCACCAGAGACTTTAACGATGATCTCTTTGAAGCCACCGTGTTCGCCTTCGTTGGCGTTCATGATCTCCATCTGCCAGCGATTAGCCTCGCAGTAGCGGCTGTACATGCGGAACAAGTCACCGGCAAAGATAGCCGCCTCGTCGCCACCAGCACCGGCACGGATCTCGATGAAGGCGTTGTTGTCATCTTTAGGATCTTTAGGCAACAGCAGGATCTGCAGCTCGTCTTCGAGCACGGCTAGCGTCGCCTTGGCTTCTTTAATCTCTTCTTGCGCCATCTCTTTCAGATCGGCGTCATCCTCATTAAGCATCTCTTGCGCCGAGGCAAGGTCGTCTTCCGCCTGGCGGTAGGCCTTGAAGCTCTTTACCACCTCTTCGAGTTGGGAATACTCTTTGGACAGAGCGCGAAAACGCTCCTGATCGGCGATGATTTCCGCATCACTCAGCAGCGCCAAAACCTCTTCATTACGCTCCAGCAAGCCTTCGAGCTTGCGAATAACACTGTCCTTCATTACAACGCTAACCTTAGTCTTTATCTAGTCCGAGCGCTGATCTTAATTGTCCTAGGCTATTGAGATCACCACGGCGGCTCGCCTGGGTGAGTGCCTGGGTCGGGGCGTGGATCAACTTATTGGTCAACTTGTTCGCCAGTTCCAGTATTAGCTGCTCGCTATCACCACCCTGGGCCAACTTATTGATGGCTCGCTCCACCAACTCATCTTTGATCGCCATACTCTGGCTTCGGTATTCACGAATGCTGTCGACCGACTCTAACGATCGAATCCATTCCATGAATTGATGAGATTCCTCTTCAACAATTAATTCAGCTTTCTCGGCCGCCTCACGTCGGGAGGCCATATTCTGTTCAATAATGCTTTGCAGATCGTCAACCGTGTATAAGAAGGCATCGTCCAGATCGGCAACTTCGGCCTCGATATCTCTAGGAACTGCTATATCAACCAATAACATAGGTTGATGACGACGCTGCTTAAGCGCTTTTTCTACCATGCCTTTACCCAGTATAGGTAATGGGCTGGCGGTAGAGGATATCACGATATCGGCCTTAGGGAGAAAATCTGGTATCTGTTCGAGCGTAATTGCTGTGGCGCCGAACTCTTCGCACATGGCTTCGGCGCGAGAAATGGTACGGTTGGCGACTATCATGGAGTCGACACCATTGTCTTTCAGGTGGCGGGCCACCAGCTCAATGGTCTCACCGGCGCCTATCAGCAGCACCTTAGTGGCGCTCAGCGCCGAGAAAATATGTTTGGCCATGCTCACGGCCGCAAACGCAACCGACACGGCGGCGGCGCCGATCTCTGTCTCGGTGCGCACCTTCTTGGCCACCGAGAAGGTATTTTGGAACAGCCTGTCCATGGTCACCGCAACCGTACCAGCCTCTTTGGCCTTCACAAAAGATTGCTTCACCTGACCTAAGATCTGCGGCTCGCCCAGAATCAGCGAGTCGAGTCCCGATGAGACACGCATCAGATGCTGTACTACCTGCTGTCCCTGATACTTGTACAGGCAAGGCAATACATCTTCGTGGGATAACTGATGATAAGACTCCAGCCAGCTAATCACATCCGCCTCGTCACCCGTGTTGCAATAGAGCTCGGTGCGGTTACAGGTTGAGACGATCACCGCCTCCCCCGTCTTGGTCCGACTAGCAAGACTCTTCATCGCTTCATGAATGTTATCAGGCGCAAACGCTACCTTTTCTCGTAGGTCTACAGTGGCTGTTTTATGATTAATACCGATTGCTACAAGGCTCATCTGACTCTTTCTGGTCTCTAGGGTCTGTTAATCTTGCGAGTTCATTGACTACCGGCACGCTGGCCCGAATCATCTCACTTAATGGCAGTCATTCTACGCAATTGAGTCGACTAAAAACAGAATACGCTTAACAAAACCGAATAATAATCTGGCTTGTCACAACTTTTTTCTATTAAACCTAAGGCTTAAAATCAAGCCCTTACTCCCGGGATAAAATTAGCCATTACTAACCCTAGCCTAGGCTGGCAGGAATTTTGCCCCTTAGCCATTGGTATTTGTAGGCAGCCCTCGTATGATATGCGCAGGTCTTTTAGCCATAGATGAATAATTTGAACTACTTCACAAAAATATCGGGAAGCATTACAGCCTTACTCCTAATAACCCTCGCCGGCTGTGCCTCCCATAAACCGATCGATTATGCCCCCATGCAGGTAAAAAGCGCTAACCAGGCAAAGGCTTGGGAACTCCAGGGCAAGTTAGCGGTGCGCACCCCAGACGACAAATTCAGCACCAACCTCTACTGGTTCCACACCCAAACCAATGACGAGCTGACCCTAACCACTATGCTGGGCACCATAGTGATGAGCCTCAACAAGACCCCCAGTCAGGTAAGCCTGGAGATCGAAGACAAGGTGTATCAGGACACAGATGCCGAAGAGCTGCTTAGGCGCCTCACCGGCTGGTCGATTCCCGTCGACACCTTGCCCCTGTGGATCACAGGACAGATCTCCCCCCAGGATGAAGTGGTCGCCGTCGATCAGCTAGGGCGTCCCAAGGAGGTACTCAATCACACAGGCAAGAGTCCCTGGCACGTTAGCTTCAACAGTTGGCAAACCCAAAGCGGCGCCGAGCTACCGAGACAGCTACAGCTGCAACGTGACGAGATACGCTTAAAATTGCAGGTAAGCCAATGGCAGGCGCTGACACCGACGCCCATCAAAGCATCACAACCGGAATAGAGAAATGACAAGCAATAGATCCACCGCCTGGCCGGCACCGGCTAAGCTCAACCTGTTTCTCCACGTCAACGGCCGCCGCGCCGATGGCTACCATGAGCTGCAGACCCTGTTCCAGTTCATCGACTACTGTGATCACCTGGATTTTGCCATCAATGACAGCGGTACCCTTACCCTGCACTCAGAGATGGAAGCTGTTGTTGCAAATAGCGATAACTTAATTCTAAAAGCTGCAAAATCCTTGCAGGACTATACCGGCACCCACCAGGGCGCCGAGATCTGGTTGGATAAAAAACTACCAATGGGCGGCGGCATAGGCGGCGGCTCATCCGATGCGGCGACCACACTGGTCGCATTGAATCATCTTTGGAATACTCAACTGTCGCAGGATGAACTGGCTAAAATTGGTCTAGCTCTCGGCGCTGATGTCCCTGTTTTTATTAATGGTTTAGCGGCATTTGCCGAAGGAGTCGGCGAAAAGTTGAGCCCGGTCGAGGCACCGGAAAACTGGTACCTCATCCTGACACCAGATGTACACGTTTCCACCGCAGAGGTGTTTAACGATCCTCTGCTGCCACGGGACACTCCTAAGCTGTCGATGGAAGATTTAATGAGCAGTGACTGGCATAACGACTGCCAGGCTCGTGTCGCCCAGCAATACCCCCAAGTTGCCAAAGCATTGGCGTGGCTGATAGAATATGCGCCGTCCAGAATGACGGGAACCGGAGCATGTGTATTCGGTATCTTCGACACGCGCCAGCAGGCAGAACAAGTTTTTGCCCAATTGCCGGCAAATTTGTGCGGTTTCATCGCCAAGGGGACAAATAAATCACCATTGGCGTTGCGGTTAGCGCAGCGCTAAGTTCATGCGGGATAAGCGGTTATTATCCCGGCCATTACAATGAAGCATACGCCTGAGGTCCATACAGTGCCTGACATTAAACTATTTGCTGGTAACGCAACCCCCAGTCTCGCCAAGAAGATAGCAGATCGCCTATTTTGTAAACTCGGAGACGCTGAGGTTGGCGTTTTCAGTGACGGTGAAATCAGTGTCCAGATTAACGAAAATGTACGTGGGGCGGATGTATTTATCATTCAATCTACTTGTGCACCTACTAACGATAACCTGATGGAACTTATCGTTATGGTAGACGCGTTACGTCGCGCATCTGCTGGCCGTATTACTGCGGTTATTCCTTACTTCGGTTACGCTCGCCAAGACCGTCGTGTACGCAGTGCCCGTGTGCCTATTACTGCTAAGGTTGTCGCCGACTTCCTGTCAAGCGTAGGTGTTGACCGCGTACTGACCTGTGACCTGCACGCCGAGCAGATTCAGGGCTTCTTCGATGTACCTGTAGACAACGTATTCGGTAGCCCAGTGCTGCTGGAAGACATGCTGGGTAAAGAACTGGACAACCCTGTCGTGGTTTCACCCGATATCGGTGGTGTTGTACGTGCCCGCGCCGTAGCCAAGCTACTGGACGACTCAGATCTGGCTATCATCGACAAGCGTCGCCCACAGGCAAACGTTGCCCAAGTAATGCACATCATTGGTGACGTTCAAGGCCGTGACTGCATCATAGTCGACGACATGATCGATACTGGTGGTACTCTGTGTAAGGCTGCCGAAGCCCTGAAAGAGCACGGTGCTAACCGCGTATTCGCCTATGCGACTCACCCAGTCTTCTCTGGCAATGCACCTAAGAACATCGCCGAGTCAGTGATCGATGAAGTGATCGTGACCGACACCATCCCGCTAAGCGAAGAGATGGCGGCACTGGACAAGGTGACTCAGCTGACCATGTCTAGCGTAATGGCAGAAGCTATTCGCCGCGTAAGCAACGAAGAGTCTATCTCTGCGATGTTTAAGCACTAATCACCCGCTTTCAAGCGGTAACGAAAAAAGCCACTCGATTGAGTGGCTTTTTTGTATCTAGCATGACTTAGTTTCAGCGAATGCTTATCTATGCCTACTCTTATCTCACCGTGCGCCTCAGGGCGTCGTCACGTACCGCTAGGGTAAGATCATAGGCGATGACGCGGCGCAGTTTAACCAACCAGCCTGTCACCTTCCTCATATCGACGTCACAGTTCTTAGTGCAGCCTTCGCGCTTGGCATCGATCAGGGTTATGGCGATCCCTCTATCACTCTCGACCAACTCGACATTGATCTCATAGGTCTTATAACTCAGCCTGGCGAAGCGTTTATCGCCCTCGCGCTCGAAGCGCCAATGATTACGCGACACGGCTTTATCCAGCATGTCATCATAATCGGCCACATAGCTTCCCAAGGGAATGGGATCTTGATAGATGTGAAGCCCCTCGGCCTGTAATGGGCCCGCAAGGCTCAGACCAATGAGCATTCCTAGCATAATCTTATTCATCTTCACCCTTCCTTAACGCATCTTCAGCTGTCTGGCGATGCTGGCTCTGAGGTTCTTGATATAGTTGTAATAGCCCCGACCATTCTTGTAGCAGATCCCCTCGATGAGATTTGCACACTGATAATCGCCCAGGGCGTCCTGATACTTGAGCTGTACCAGGGACTCATCGTATTCGATGCGCATCACATTGGTATCGCCGCGATAATCGAAGCGCGCCAGGATATAGCCTTCTCCCTCGCCGTCATACACCCAGGCAAAGCCCTTAGTGTTCAACATGCCCATCAGGATCGCATAGCGCGTCTTTTCTAGCCCTATGTTGTTTGTCTCTATCTCTTTGTGTACCGCGCTAATATAGCGGTCTGAAGACTTAGGCTTGGTATTTTGCTTTATGGTTAAGGTACTGGGCTGTGCCAGCACCAGAGGGCTCAGTGCCAGCAGGCTCAGGCCGCAGAGTAATGTTTTAATGCTCAAGGTAGTCACTCCCTGTGATAAAAAACTCATGCTATCACAGTGCCATAGCAGCGACTAGCCACCTGGTTCACAGCGTTAAAAGGGCCTGATGAATATGAAACGTTGTAAAGGCTGATTAGGCAGAGGTGGATTAGGCGGAGGATTACTACATAGAGACTTATTATGTAGAGGCTTACTATTTAAAGGCTTGCTAGATAAAAGCTTAAAGAGAGTATTGCTCAAACCTTAGATACAAAAAAGCCTGTCACTTGGACAGGCTCTTCGTATTTAATAATGGTACGGGAGGAGAGACTTGAACTCTCACACCTTGCGGCACCAGAACCTAAATCTGGCGTGTCTACCAATTCCACCACTCCCGCATCGCTTTACATCTGATCAGATGGCTTAGTTTTAAATCTTAAGCTAGATAAAAATGGCTGGGGTACTAGGATTCGAACCTAGGAATGCCGAGATCAAAACCCGGTGCCTTACCGCTTGGCGATACCCCAACAAGCTTTTTCGGGTTACAGGCGATTCCTGCAAGCCTAAATAATGGTACGGGAGGAGAGACTTGAACTCTCACACCTTGCGGCACCAGAACCTAAATCTGGCGTGTCTACCAATTCCACCACTCCCGCACTGCATCTATGTTTTATATCCTGACAAGGATAACCAGCGTTAAATCTGGCGTGTCTATCGGCAACGCCACCACTTACACACTGTATCTGGATTTATATCCCGACAAGGATAGTTCTAGTCATATGTCTGAAGGTTAAGTCTTAACAACTCAGCGTTCAACTAACTAGCAAATCTCTAATTTAACATCTCGAGCAGATGGCGCCGATAACGGCGGATTTACCTTGAATAAGATGGTAGCTATGGCGGGACTTGAACCTGCGACCCCAGCATTATGAGTGCTGTGCTCTAACCAGCTGAGCTACATAGCCACATTTATCTTACTGATAAATGGCTGGGGTACTAGGATTCGAACCTAGGAATGCCGAGATCAAAACCCGGTGCCTTACCGCTTGGCGATACCCCAAGAATCAAAGTAAGCAAGAGAAAATGGCTGGGGTACTAGGATTCGAACCTAGGAATGCCGAGATCAAAACCCGGTGCCTTACCGCTTGGCGATACCCCAATTTTCTTGCTTCAGACTAAAGGTAGACAACCTCTAATCAAAAATAAATGGTACGGGAGGAGAGACTTGAACTCTCACACCTTGCGGCACCAGAACCTAAATCTGGCGTGTCTACCAATTCCACCACTCCCGCACTTGCTTCTATTTTTACATCTTGAAGAGATGGTAGCCTTTAAAGTCGGGACACTGCCCTGCTACTCGTTCAGTTTTGCATCTTGAAAGGATGGTAGCTATGGCGGGACTTGAACCTGCGACCCCAGCATTATGAGTGCTGTGCTCTAACCAGCTGAGCTACATAGCCATCGTAATTTTGCGCCCCTCTTGCTGAGGAACGGGGCGTATTATGCTTATTCAGCGTAGGCAGGTCAACAGCTTTTTTTCGCTTATTTAAACTATCTTAGCCGTTCGCCTATAAACTCACCAAAGTGAACAGGCCTTATGCAATTCGCCCCTAAAAACCCGCAATTAACGCCTTTTTCAGCCGCCGCAGAAAGCAAAACGGCCCGATAATGAGTATCGAGCCGCTTAACGCTGGTCGGTTTTCGCCGCTAAGCGCGGCGCAAACCCTATACGTTGAAGAGGAAATGCATCACATCGCCATCTTTAACCACATAGGTCTTACCTTCGACGCGCAGTTTACCCGCTTCTTTGGCACCCGCCTCCCCCTTATAGGCGATGAAGTCATCATAAGACATCACCTGGGCACGAATGAAGCCACGTTCGAAGTCGGTGTGGATCACGCCAGCCGCTTGCGGCGCACAGGCTCCCACAGGTACAGTCCAGGCACGAACCTCTTTCACACCTGCGGTAAAGTAGGTGTGTAGATCCAGCAGCTGGTAACCGGCGCGGATCACGCGGTCGAGGCCAGGCTCTTCCAGACCCAGGTCGGCCATGAACTCGTCACGATCTTCGGCATCCATCTCGGCCAGCTCAGATTCGATCGCCGCACAAACAGCAACCACAACCGCATTTTCTCTGGTGGCGATCTCACGTACCGCGTCCAGATGCGGGTTATTCTCGAAACCATCTTCGGCAACGTTAGCGATATACATGGTCGGCTTGAGGGTCAGGAAGTTAAGGTAGTTAACCGCCGCCAGCTCCTCTTTGCTGAGATCCATAGAACGCAGCATGTGACCTTCGTCCAGCACTGGGCGCATCTTCTCAAGTACGCTCACCTCGAACTTAGCGTCCTTATCGCCACCCTTGGCACGCTTTTGCTGACGCACGATGGCGCGCTCACAAGAGTCCAGGTCGGCCAGTGCGAGTTCAGTGTTGATCACCTCGATGTCGCTTGCAGGCGATACCTTGTTAGCAACGTGTACGATATTGTCATCTTCGAAGCAGCGCACCACATGACCGATAGCGTCGGTTTCACGGATGTTCGCCAGGAACTTGTTGCCCAGGCCTTCACCTTTCGAGGCGCCCGCCACTAGACCGGCGATGTCGACGAACTCCATGGTGGTTGGCAGTACACGTTCAGGCTTAACGATTTCCGCCAGGGCCTCCAAACGTGGATCCGGCACAGGTACTACACCCGTGTTAGGCTCGATCGTACAAAACGGGAAGTTTGACGCTTCGATACCCGCCTTGGTCAAGGCGTTGAACAGAGTCGATTTACCTACGTTTGGTAGGCCGACGATGCCACATTTAAAACCCATATTATTACCTTTATTCAATTAATCTTATCGCCTAAGCGATAATGAAGCTGTTCACTGCCGAGTTATCGGCTTAGCCGGCCTTGTAAGAGTGCAACCTGTGCATCGCCTTACTCATGTCTTCCTTAAAAAGCACCTCGGTGGCACGCACCGCCTCGTCAATCACCTCTTCGATGAGGCCTTGCTCTGTCTGCGGCGCCTTACCCAGCACATAGTTGCTGACCATGCTCTTGTCGCCAGGATGCCCAATGCCGATACGCAGGCGATAGAACCCTTTGTCGTTACCGAGCTTGGCGATGATATCTTTCAGGCCATTATGGCCACCATGCCCCCCGCCCAACTTAAACTTAGCCACGCCTGGCGGCATATCCAGCTCGTCGTGAGCCACTAAGATCTCATCGGGGGCGATACGAAAGAAGTTTGCCAAGGCTCCCACCGACTTACCACTGAGGTTCATAAAGGTCGTTGGGATCAACAGGCGTACATCTTTACCATACAGGGTCGCCCTGGCGGTCAGGCCAAAGTATTTGCTATCGGCCACCAGGCTGACACCACAAACCCGTGCCAGCTCGTTGACATACCATGCACCTGCGTTGTGCCGAGTCCGCTCATATTTGTCGCCTGGATTAGCCAAGCCTACGATAAGCTTTATATTGCTCATTTCACCCTTGTCCGTTCGCAAGTGCCAATAAAAAACGCGGCATTTTAGCACTCAATCGAGTCGGCAACAAATTTATCCGGGGCGGGAGGTTTACGCCATGATGCTTAGAGCCCCATGGCGTATTTGAGTACCTTCTGCTTGATGGGCCCATCGATATTAGCCAGCTTGAGGGCGCCGTTTCGTAGTAGCTTCAGCGGCAGGAGATCGTTACTAAAGCCGGCGTAGAAGAGATCCATGGTGGTCATCATCAACTGATTGTCGGCGTAACGCTTACTTTGGTATTGCTTGAGCACATCATTGTCCCACCAGCATTTATGGTTAGCGATGGCATCGGCAAAGGTGTCTATCAGGGCGCTGACATCCTTAAAGCCCAGGTTAACGCCCTGCCCGGCCAGCGGGTTGATGGTATGGGCGGCGTCGCCCAGGATCACTAGGTGATCGTCAAAATAGCGCTGCGCGTGGCGGCGGGTCAGCTTAAAGCTTCCCTTAGAGAGCACCTTAAACTCACGGGCCAGGCGCTTGGGGAAATGCGCATCTATCTGTTCATACAGGGCTTGAGGACTCAGGCTTTGTAGCTGGGCGATACGGCTGGCATCGTCATACCACACCAGGGAGGCGTGCTTACCCGGTAGGGGTAACAGGGACCGCGGCCCCTTAGGAGTAAACTGCTGCCAGGTGACATCCTGCTCTTCCTGCTCAGTGGCAATATTGATCAGCATGGCCGACTGGGCGTAGTCCCAGCCCGTCACCCCTATGCCTGCCCACTGGCGCACCTGAGAATTAGCGCCATCGGCGCCGACCAACAGACGTGTCTCTATCTCGCTGCCATCGTCCAGGGTTAGGCGAATGCCATCGTCGACACGGGTAAACTGACTCACCTTGGCCGGACAGAGCAGGCTAAGGTTGTCATGCTGCTCAAATTGCTGCCACAGCGCCAGCTGCACCAGGCGGTTCTCGACGATATGCCCAAGGTGAGTGGCACCTATCTGGTCGCTGTGAAACTGAGTGATGCAGCCATCGATTTCCCAGGTTTCCAGCCCCTTGTAGGCCACCTGGCGCATCTCACCGAGGGCCGACAAGGCACCCAGGCGCTCGAGCAACTGCTCCGAGGCCACGCTGATGGCCGACACCCTAAGATCCAATGCTTGCTCACCGTCGTAGGCCTTAGGCGCATAGGCCTCAACCACCGCCACCGACAGGCCAAGCTGCGCTAACCCGAGGGCGGTCGCCGCCCCCACCATACCGCCTAACACGACAACATCTTTTACTAAGGTCTTGCGCTGGTTCTGACTCACCTTGAGTTCGACTCCCTACTTCTTATTACCAAATATGTCACATCGGCGGATTGCGTATATAAATGTTACCAGGCTGGCAACTGCTCACACTCAGTTACAAAGGCACGGCGCGTAACTCAGATGCGGCCTTTACACTCTCAATTCACAGCTAACCCTCAATTCACAGCTAACTTGCAAAACAGCTAAACCAACAATGCTGAGTGTCATGGAGTGTTCTATGAAAAAGTTACTGATAGCCAGCCTATTTACCGCCGCCAGTCTAATGTCGGCCTCGGCCCCTGCGACGAGTGCTCCTCTGATGGAGAAGATGACTGTAACCTATCGCAACCCGCTAGATTATGCCCTATATCAATATACGATTGAATTAATGAGTCATTATAGGGCGGAGATCCGAACTAGCATACAGCGCCAGGCCAAAAACAATAGTCAGGCGATGGCCGATGCCTTCTTTACCCAGACTGCTCAACGACAGGTCGCCCTGGTGGATTTCCCGGCCAAAGCAACCGCCCGCACCGAGTAAATTCGCGCTTATGACGTGCAAAAGCTAGCCAGCGGAGCACTCAGAGGGTAAAATGTCGCGCTATTTTTCCCAGTAGTTGCAACAACGGCGCAAAACTGATGAGTAAGAAACTCCACATTAAAACCTGGGGCTGTCAGATGAATGAGTATGACTCATCAAAGATGGCCGACCTACTCGACGAATATCAAGGCTATACCTTGACCGAAGAGGCAGAAGAAGCAGATGTACTGCTACTCAACACCTGCTCGATTCGCGAAAAAGCACAGGAAAAAGTATTCCACCAGCTGGGTCGCTGGAAGACGCTAAAAGACAAGAACCCCAACCTAATCATAGGTGTAGGTGGCTGTGTGGCGTCTCAAGAAGGTAAGGCGATCAAAGACAGAGCCCAGTGTGTCGACCTGATCTTCGGCCCACAGACACTGCATCGTCTGCCAGAGATGATCGACCAGATCCAGCAGGGCGGCAAGGCCGTCATCGATGTCAGCTTCCCCGAAATCGAAAAGTTCGATCGCCTGCCAGAGCCGCGCGCGGAAGGCCCAAGCGCCTTCGTTTCCATCATGGAAGGCTGCAGCAAGTATTGCTCTTTCTGCGTGGTGCCATACACCCGTGGTGAAGAAGTCAGTCGTCCGCTGGACGATGTGATCCTGGAAATCGCTCAGCTCGCCGAGCAAGGCGTGCGCGAGGTTAACCTGCTAGGGCAAAACGTGAATGCCTATCGCGGTGCGACCCACGATGACGATATCTGTACTTTCGCCGAGCTACTGCGTTATGTGGCCGCCATCGACGGTATCGATCGTATTCGTTTCACCACCAGCCACCCGATCGAGTTTACTCAGGACATCATAGATGTGTATGAAGACACTCCAGAGTTGGTGAGCTTCCTGCATCTGCCGGTACAGTCTGGTTCCGATCTGATCCTCACCCAGATGAAGCGTGGTCACATGGCCATCGAATATAAGTCGATCATCCGCCGCCTGCGTAAGGCGAGACCCGATATCCAGATAAGCTCTGACTTCATCGTCGGCTTCCCTGGCGAGTCTAAGCAGGATTTCGCCGACACCATGAAGCTGATTGAAGATGTACAGTTCGACCACAGCTTCAGCTTTATCTACAGCGCGCGTCCAGGCACGCCCGCCTCGGATCTGCCTGACGATGTGTCTCTCGATGAGAAGAAGGAACGCCTGGCGATTCTGCAAGACAGGATCACCCAGCAGGCGATGCGCTACAGCCGTCAGATGCTAGGCACAGTGCAGCGTATTCTGGTTGAGGGGCCTTCGGTCAAGAACCCGATGGAGCTGCGCGGTCGCACCGAAAACAACCGTGTCGTGAACTTCGAAGCCGATCCTAAGCATATAGGTAGCTTCGTCGACGTCGAGATCGTCGACGTGTTCACCAACTCGCTGCGCGGTAAGTTTATCCGCGGCGAAGATGAGATGGACCTGCGCCGCGACCTGCGCCCGTCTGACATCCTGGCCAAGCATAAGAAAGATGACGATCTTGGGGTGACTCAGTTTATCCCTTAGGTCTCACTTAAGGCCTAATTGAAGAGCGACCCTAGGGGTCGCTTTTTTGTTGGACGTCGAATCGGTAAACCCTATTAGCGGCGGCGGATTTTCAATCAAATAGTGCAATCAAATAGCATTAGCAATTAAACTTAATGCCTCGTAAACTGTCACTATAGTCTGTTGGGAATTATCCCCTACAGGACACGCTTTAACGACAAACGCAACTGGAGCTATTTTTGTCAAACAAACTCACAACGCTCAATCTGTATCTCGAGCCGTCTGATACCCGTCGACTAGCATCACTCTGCGGGCCCTTTGATGACAATATCAAACAACTCGAGCGTCGCATCGGCGTCGAGATCAACTATCGCAACAACCATTTTCAAATTGTCGGTCAGGCCCGCAACTGTCTGACGGTCAATAATCTGCTCAAAGAACTCTATGTCGAGACCCAGCCGGTACGTGGCAGCACGCCTGACCTGGAGCCCGATAAGGTGCACATGGCAATTCAAGAGGCGATCGCCCTGGAAGCCGAGGCCCCTCGCGACGACAAAGAGCTCTATATCAAAACCAAGCGTGGCGTGGTCAAGCCCCGCAATCCCAACCAGAGCGATTATGTGGCCAATATCGTGCGTCACGACATCAGCTTTGGTATCGGCCCTGCCGGTACGGGTAAAACTTATCTGGCGGTCGCCGCGGCGGTCGATGCCCTAGAACGCCAGGAAGTCAGACGCATCCTGTTGACCCGTCCAGCGGTCGAGGCCGGTGAGAAGCTAGGCTTCCTCCCGGGCGATCTCAGCCAGAAGGTCGACCCCTATTTGCGTCCCCTGTATGACGCCCTGTTTGAGATGATGGGTTTCGAAAAGGTCGAGCGCCTGATTGAACGCAGCGTCATCGAAGTCGCGCCGCTGGCCTATATGCGTGGCCGCACCCTAAATGATGCCTTTATCATCCTGGATGAGAGCCAAAATACCACGGTAGAGCAGATGAAGATGTTCCTCACCCGTATCGGCTTCAACTCCCGCGCGGTGATCACCGGCGATATCACCCAGATAGACCTACCCAAGCACCAGAAGTCTGGCCTGCGCCATGCTATTGAGGTGCTTAGCGAAGTCGACGAGGTAAGCTTTAACTTCTTCCAGGCCAAGGATGTGGTGCGCCACCCCGTGGTTGCCCGTATCGTCGAGGCCTATGAGGCACACGATCAGAAGGTGGCCAGCGAGAAGGCCAAGCGCGAGAGCCAGTTTAAGACTGAGGAGCCTAAGCATCATGACGCCTGATAACCCAATCGCACTGCACCTGGATCTGCAACTGGCGACCCAGGCCGACCAGGTGCCGAGCCAGGCACAGTTTGAGTCATGGGTGCGTCTGGCCCTGGGCAACGTCATGCCCGAAGCGGAGATGACCATACGCCTGGTCGATGAAGCGGAAAGCCAGCAGTTAAATCATACCTATAGAGGCAAAGACAAGCCGACAAATGTGCTATCATTCCCGTTCGAGTCGCCCCCGGAGGTAGAGCTGCCGCTGCTGGGCGACTTAGTGATCTGTGTGCCTGTGGTCGAACAGGAGGCTGAAATCCAAGGAAAAAGCCTCGAAGCCCACTGGGCCCACATGGTTGTACATGGTTGTCTGCATCTGCTAGGGTATGATCATATTATCGATAGCGAAGCAGAAGAGATGGAGTCTTTAGAGACTCAACTTATTGAAAGTTTGGGATTTCCCAATCCTTACAAGGAGCAATAGCCGACCAATTCTGGTCAGGAAATTACTATGAGTGACGATAACCCACCGAGTAGCAACGCCCATAAGAAGGGCTGGTTTGAAAAAGTAAGTCAGTTATTCCAGGGCGAACCACAGAGTCGCGACGAGTTAGTGGAGGTGATCCACGACGCTGAACAGAGAGAAGTGATCAGCGAAGACACGCGCGAAATGATTAAAGGTGTTTTAGAAGTCTCCGATCTGCGCGTGCGTGACATCATGATCCCACGGGCACAAATTGTGGCGCTAAAAATCGACAACACGGTAGAGGAGCTACTGTCGACCGTCATCGGCTCGGCCCATTCCCGCTTCCCCGTGGTCAACGAAGATAAAGATCATATCGAAGGCATACTGCTGGCCAAAGATCTGCTGCAGTACGGCTTTAAGAACAATGAAGAGCCCTTTTCTCTCGAGCAGGTGATCCGCCCTGCCGTGGTGGTACCAGAGAGCAAACGTGTCGACGTGCTACTGAAGGAATTCCGTTCTCAGCGCTACCACATGGCGATCGTCGTCGATGAATATGGCGGGGTATCTGGCCTGGTGACCATCGAGGATATCCTCGAAGAGATCGTCGGCGAGATCGAAGACGAGTTCGATCACGACTCCGCCGAAGAGACTGAGATCCGCAAGGTGGGTAAACAGATCTACATGGTCAAGGCACTGACCCCCATCGACGACTTTAACGAGACCTTTGGCACCCAATTTAGTGACGAAGAGTTCGATACCGTCGGCGGCCTGGTTTCCCATGCCTTCGGTCATCTGCCCGAGCGCAACGAGAAGATCACCATAGATGAAATTGAATTTAAGGTGATTAGCGCCGATACCCGCAGGCTGGTTCAACTTAGGGTTAAACTTCCCGATCCCCAGACCGAAGAAGAAAGCGCCTAAACCTTCGGTCCCTGATGAGGCTATAATGCTGCTACGACTTAGGGCAATTGCCCATCATGCTGTAATACGGCTGGTACTCGCCTATCTGGCGGGTGCCAGTACCGCACTGGCTTTCGCCCCCTATGGCCTCTGGCCCATCTACCCGCTTGCCATGGCGTTCGCCCTGGGTCACAGCCGCGCGCTGACCCCGAGACAGACCTTTCTCTACTGGCTAAGCTTCGGCTTTGGCTGTTTCTCGGTGGGGATCAGCTGGGTGCACGTCAGCATGGACACCTTCGGTGGCCTGCCGCTTATCGCCTCACTGGGACTCATGGCCATCCTGGCCCTCTACCTGGCGCTCTACCCGGCGCTGGCGGCCTACCTCAGTATCAGACTCGTGCCAAAGTCGCTAATGCTACGCTATCTCGCCGTCTTCCCCGCCGCCTGGGTACTCACCGAGTGGGCCAGAGGCTGGGTATTGACCGGATTTCCCTGGCTCTGGGCCGGCTACAGCCAGACCAATGGGCCTCTGGCACCTTTAGCCAGCAACATTGGCGCTCTAGGGCTCAGCCTTGTCCTGACTATAATCGCCGGCGCCTTGGCCTTTGCCGTCACACCTAGCGGCAAGGGAGTGAGGGCAATAGGGTTAAGAGCCTTGCCATTACTGCTTATTACTAGCCTTGCGGGCCTGGGGGCATTCGCCAGCGCACAACTGTCGCCCATTTCGCCAACAGGTAAGTCCGTCAGGGTGGCACTGGTACAGGGCAATATCGCCCAGAGCATGAAGTGGCAGCCCGAGGCGCTCTGGCCCACCATGCTCAAGTATATGGATCTCTCCAGGCCATCGCTGGCCGATACCGACCTGTTTATCTGGCCGGAGGCGGCGATCCCCGCGCCCGAGTATATGGTGGAAGAGTTTCTCGATAACGCCAACAAGGTCGCCAGCCTGAATAACAGCGCCATCATCACAGGCATCATCAGCAAGCAACAGAATCGCTTCTATAACTCGCTGATTGTCCTGGGTAACCACCAGCAGTTACAGCAAGAGAGCCCTGATTATCGCGGCGATGGCAGCAACGAGTTTCGTAAGCATCATCTGCTGCCCATAGGTGAGTTTGTGCCCCTGGAAGATCTCCTCAGGCCGCTGGCGCCCTTCTTTAACCTGCCCATGTCCTCCTTCGCCAGGGGCGATTTTAAGCAGCCCAATTTAGATGTCGTCGGTCATCAGGTGGCACCGGCCATCTGTTATGAAATTGCCTTCCCCGAACAGTTAAGGGCCAACGTCAATGGAGGCACAGAGCTGCTGCTCACCGTCTCCAACGACGCCTGGTTCGGCCGCTCAAACGGGCCGTTACAACACATGGAAATAGCCCAGATGCGTGCCATCGAGTTGGGTCGGCCGCTACTGAGGGCCACCAACAATGGGGTGACCGCCGTGGTTAACCCAAGCGGCAAGATAACCCATAGCCTGCCGCAGTTTGAGACTGGCGTACTCAAGGCCGAGGTTCCCCTGGTTACGGGCAGTACGGGGTTTGCCCGCTGGGGTCAGACACCGCTCTTGCTGCTGTGCACCATAGTCTTGATAGGCGCGGTGATCCGCCGCCTGCGCCTCTAATACCAAGCGTAATAAACAATTGATCATTCTAGCTTGTTAAAACGCTCGATAACTGTATTAGTATTTTTAATTGTAGAATAACTACTTATCTAAAAATCCTGCTTTGTTCTCAAGCGTTTTTCCTGCGTTATTTCTGATCACATGTTTACTGTGATTGGTATAACCTTTATCTCTAGGCGTTTAGGGAAGGTGCGAACAAGTCGTCGCACAGCTCTGGCTTTGATAGCAGCGACAGTTCAAGGCATTCAACTGAGGGCATGCCGAGGCCTGCTGAAGTTGAATAACGCCGAAATGGTGTTGCTATCAAAGCCCCGCAGGGCGAGGCTTACAGCGGTATTTGCTGCGTTACAGTTCTTGCGAAGGACTAGGGCCATTCGCTGCAAACTGTGCCTAGCATCTATCCACTTTAAGCACACGCAGAGCAAGCANGCACAGCTCTGGCTTTGATAGCAGCGACAGTTCAAGGCATTCAACTGAGGGCATGCCGAGGCCTGCTGAAGTTGAATAACGCCGAAATGGTGTTGCTATCAAAGCCCCGCAGGGCGAGGCTTACAGCGGTATTTGCTGCGTTACAGTTCTTGCGAAGGACTAGGGCCATTCGCTGCAAACTGTGCCTAGCATCTATCCACTTTAAGCACACGCAGAGCAAGCACGGGACTTATTCGCACCTTCCTTAGAGCACATACAAAAATCCCCGCATGATGCGGGGATTTTTTCGTTAACCCACCTGGTATCGGCAGAAAATGCTCAACGGCTTAAGGTGCAAGTGCCTCGCGGGTAAACTGATCGCCGTCGCACTCGGGGCAATCTGGGATCACGCCGGGGAATTCGATACGCATCTCGTGACCACAGTCGGTACAGACCATGACCCCCTGACCCACTATCTCACCACTCTGATAATAGCCGTGATGCTTGAAGTCCTGGGTCACCTCATGCCACTCAATCTGGCTTCTGTCGGTTATCTCACTCAGCCAGTGCCACAGGGTATTCTCGGCGGCGATGACTGTGGGACTATGGCTGAGATCCGTGGCGTTCTTTTCGGCCAGGTAGCTGCCGATATCACGCTTTAAAAAATCTTCCACCAGGGCAAGCTCCTCCTCCTTGGCCTGCTCCTTAAGCAACAAGAACTCCTTACTCGCCGTGACAGTCTTATATAATTCCTTTGCAGTCATTGAGTTATCTTCAGAGAAATCCGATTTCACCTGCTCGAATAGGGCCTGGTAAAGCGATAGCAACTCGGTACTTCTTTCACTCATGTTCAATACTCCTTCATGCGAACCTTTTTAATGACTCACTTCTAGTTTATTCTATGCAGATCTAACTCGCGCGCAAGATGCGCAAGATCAAATAAATAGGCGGCATGGCCGGGAATCATCAATGCAAGAGCAATATCTACCTTCAGAGATTGAAGCTAAGGTGCAGCAGCACTGGCAAGACACTAAAACATTTGAAGTAACCGAGGACGAAAGCAAAGAGAAGTTTTACTGCCTCTCTATGTTTCCATACCCTTCAGGCCGACTGCATATGGGCCATGTCCGCAACTACACCATAGGCGATGTCGTTGCGCGTTACCAGCGTCTGCAAGGAAAAAACGTATTACAACCCATAGGTTGGGACTCTTTTGGTCTGCCTGCTGAAAATGCCGCTATCAACAACAAGACGGCGCCGGCCCCTTGGACCTATGAAAATATCGACTACATGAGGAACCAGCTGAAGATGCTGGGTTTCGGCTACGACTGGAGCCGTGAGATCGCCACCTGCACCCCAGAATACTACCGTTGGGAACAGTGGTTCTTCACCAAGCTGTATGACAAAGGGCTGGTCTACAAGAAGACGGCCTCGGTCAACTGGTGTCCAAACGATGAAACCGTACTGGCCAACGAGCAGGTACAAGACGGTTGCTGCTGGCGCTGTGACACCCCTGTGGTGCAAAAAGAGATCCCCCAGTGGTTTATCAAGATCACCGAGTACGCCGAAGAGCTGCTAAACGACATCGACCAGCTGGACGAATGGCCGGAGCAGGTCAAGACCATGCAGCGCAACTGGATCGGTCGCAGCGAAGGTATCGAGATGACCTTCCAGGTCGAGGGTGGCGAGCAGAGCTTCGACATCTACACCACTCGCCCCGACACTGTGATGGGCGTGACCTATGTGGCGATCGCCGCGGGTCACCCTCTGGCGTTGCAGGCCGCCGAGAACAACCCTGTGCTGGCCGAGTTTATCGAGGAGTGCAAGAACGCCGATACCTCGGAAGCCGCCATGGCCGTCATGGAGAAGAAGGGTGTCGACACGGGCCTCAAGGCTATTCACCCGCTGACAGGTAAGCTAGTGCCAGTCTGGGCCGCTAACTTCGTGCTGATGAACTATGGTACGGGTGCCGTGATGTCGGTACCTGGTCACGACCAGCGCGACTACGAATTTGCCACCAAGTATGGTCTGCCTATCGAAGGCGTGATCAAGCCTGTAGACGGCGAGCTGGATATCAGCGAAGAAGCCTACACAGAGAAGGGCATTCTGTTTAACTCTGGCGACTCATTCCCAGAGCTGGATGGTCTAGACTTCCAGGCGGCGTTCGATGCCATCGACGCAAGACTCTCTGCCGAAGGCAAGGGTAAGCGTCAGGTCAACTATCGTCTGCGCGACTGGGGTGTATCCCGTCAGCGCTACTGGGGCGCACCTATCCCTATGGTGACCCTGGCCGACGGCACTGTGATGCCAACCCCAGAAGATCAACTGCCGGTTATCCTGCCGGAAGATGTGGTCATGGATGGTATCCAGAGCCCAATCAAGGCCGACAAAGAGTGGGCCAAAACCCAAGTTAACGGTCAGGAAGCCTTCAGGGAAACTGATACCTTCGACACCTTCATGGAGTCTTCTTGGTACTACGCCCGCTACTGTAGTCCTAAGGCTGACCAGATGCTGGACCCAGCCAAGGCCAACTACTGGCTGCCGGTCGACCAATATATCGGTGGCATCGAGCACGCCTGTATGCACCTGCTCTACTTCCGCTTCTTCCACAAGCTGCTGCGCGACATCGGCCTGGTCAACAGCGACGAGCCGGCCAAGCGCCTGCTGACTCAGGGCATGGTACTGGCCGATGCCTTCTACTACACAGATGAGAAGGGTGCCCGCGTCTGGGTATCGCCAAACGATGCCAAGGTCACCGAGACCGACGACAAGGGCCGTATCGTTAAGGCCATCGACAGCCAAGGTCATGAACTGGTTTACACCGGCATGAGCAAGATGTCTAAGTCGAAGAACAATGGTATCGACCCACAAGAGATGGTAGACAAGTACGGCGCCGATACCGTGCGTCTGTTCATGATGTTTGCCTCGCCACCAGAGCTTACTCTTGAGTGGCAAGAGTCGAGCGTAGAAGGGGCTCACCGCTTCATCAAGCGTCTGTGGAAACTGGCTCACGACCATGTATCACAAGGCCCAACGGTTGCACTGGATGTCGCCTCACTCAATGGCGCCCAGAAGGAACTGCGCCGCGAGCTGCACAAGACCATCGCCAAGGTAAGTGACGATATCGAGCGTCGTCAGATGTTCAACACCGCCATCGCCTCTGTGATGGAGCTGATGAACCGTCTGCAAAAGGCACCGATGGACAGCGAGCAAGACAGAGCCCTGATGCAGGAAGCGCTGTGCGCCGTGGTACGTCTACTCTACCCTATCATCCCACACACCAGCTTCGAGCTGTGGCAGGCACTGGGTCACGAAGAGACTATCGAAAACGTGCTCTGGCCAGAAGTCGATGAGTCGGCACTGGTAGAAGACAGCAAGCTGCTCATCGTTCAGGTAAACGGTAAGCTGCGCGCCAAGATAACTGTGGCCGCCGATGCCGACAAAGAGACGGTGGAAGCCGCCGGTATGGCAGAGGAAGGTGTTATCAAGCACACCGAAGGCAAGACGGTACGTAAGGTCATTTATGTACCAGGTAAGCTACTCAATATCGTAGCTAACTAATTGCCCGCTCTACTCGGCCACCTCTGGTGGCCGAGTCTTATCAAACATGGAAATAGATGGCTTAGCCTATGCTTATTAAACGCTTATGTTTTGCAATCTTAACCCTCTCGGTGCTGCTTAGCGCCGGTTGCGGTTTTAAACTTCAGCGCAGCTACTCGATCCCTGATTCTCTTAAGACGCTCACCCTGAGCAGTCAGGACGAATACAGCGAGCTGACCCGCCTGGTGCGCGAGCGCCTGCGACTCAACAGCATCACTGTAGTGGAAGATGACGCCAGCGTGCCAAGGGTGCGGATCCTCAACGATTCTCTCGACAGAAGTACCCTCTCCCTCTACCCCACCGGCAATGTGGCTGAATATGAGCTCAACTATCATGTCCGCTTCGCGGTGCAATATCCCGAGCGTGAAGCCAAGGCCTTCGATGTCGACATACATCGCGACTACCTGGACGATCCCCGTACCGCACTGGCAAAGAGCCGCGAGATGGAACTCTTGGTGAAAGAGATGCGTATCCAGGCCGCCGACCAGATCATCCAGATCTTGGCCTCTATCGAGACCAACTGATGCGCGTCTACCCGGACCAGCTCACCAAGCAGCTCTCGCCGCTAAAGCCCTGTTACCTCATCTTTGGCGACGATCCCTGGCTGTGCGAAACCAGCAAGCGAGCGATATTGGAGCAGGCACGACGAGAAGGCTTCGAGGAGCGCATTCAACTCACTCAGGAGACGGGCTTTAACTGGCGCGAACTGCAGGATGAATGGAACACCATGAGCCTGTTCGCCAGTCGCCGCATCATAGAGCTTCACCTGCCCCAGGCCAAGCCAGGCAGCGAAGGCAGCAGCCAGCTACAGAGCCTGATGCAACAGGATAATCCAGATATCCTGCTGATCATCACTGGGCCTAAGCTTGCCAGCGAACAGACCAAGTCGAAATGGTTTAAGCAGCTCGATGAAAGGGGGATTTACATCCCCTGTGCCACGCCCGAAGGACCACAGTTTCAGCGCTGGCTGCAGACCCGCATTCGCGAGGCGAAATTAAACCTCACCCAAGATGCCCAGCAACTCTTGCTGAGTCTGTACGAAGGCAACCTGCTGGCAGCCGACCAGGCGATACAGCTATTACAGCTCCTCAGTCCCGGCAGCCAGATCACCAGCGAGCAACTGCAAAGCTACTTCGAAGACCAGTCCCGCTTTAGCGTGTTCCAGCTGGCCGATTGCCTGCTGGCCAATCAGCAGGAAAAGGCGCAGCACATCCTGGCGCAGCTACAGGCCGAAGGCACGGCGCTCCCCATCTTGCTATGGGGGCAATTTAAGGAGCTGACGACCCTGTTGCAACTCAAGCAGGCCCAGGAGGCAGGCACGCCATTGCAGAGCCTGTGGAGTCAGTTCAGGATCTGGGACAAGCGCAAGGGGCTCTATCAGGGGGCACTGTCTCGCCTGAGCCTAAATCAGATTGAGACGGCCCTGGCCAGCGCCTCCAAGATCGAGCTTAAACTCAAACAGCAAGGGGCCGAAGATTGGACCGCCATGAGCCACCTCTGCCTGCTGTACGATCCCAAGGCCCACGCTCACCTTAGCCATATCGAACTGGGCTAGGCAGGTTTAGATGAAAATTGGCATACTGGGCGGCACCTTCGATCCCATTCATTATGGTCATATCAAGCCACTGCTCGAGGTGCAAGCCGCCCTTGGGCTCGATGAAGTCTGGCTGATGCCCAACCATATTCCCCCCCACAAGGCGGGCACCAACACCTCAACCATGCATCGCCTGGCCATGGCCCAACGGGTCTGTCGGCAATACCCGCAGCTCAAGCTGTGCGATATCGAGGCCAAGCGCGATCAGCCCTCCTATTCGGTAGAGACCCTCAAGCAACTGCGTCAGACCCATGGCCAGGATCAGCTGGTGTTTATCATGGGGATGGACTCCTTCGTCGGTCTGCCGACCTGGTATCGCTGGCAAGAGCTGTTTGATCTGTGCCATATCGCCGTCTGTCAACGCCCTGGCTGGACGCTTTGTGGCGACAGCGAGATGGCGGCGCTACTGAGTGCGCGCCGCGCAGGCAAGGCTGAGCTGAATAAGGCCGTCGACACGGGCCGTACCGCTGGCCTCATCTTCCCGATCACCATCACGCCGCAGCCCTACTCCTCTACCGAAATTCGTCGGCAGCTCGCCCAAAACCAGCTGGCACCAGACGCCATGCCGCAGGCAATCGCCGACTATATCGCCGCCCATCACCTCTATCGCTAACAGTGAAATAACAAGGCTTCAACCTTTAGCCAAACTCGCGCCTTTTCGGGCACAGACAGGCATGCTGCTCACCGCTATTAGCAATTACTTTAGGGGCATAACCTGTTATACTGCCTCGCTGTTAAAAATGAATGAGGAATTTAGCGTGCAAAGCGCCGAGCTTAAACAGTTTGTCATCGACAAAGTCGAAGATTTAAAAGCAAAAGATGTTGTCATACTCGAAGTCACCGACAAGTCAAATGTCACCGACTATATGGTCGTCTGTTCGGGTACTTCTAAGACCCACGTCAAGGCTATTGCCGAGAACGTGGTACTCGAGGCCAAACGTGCCAACCTACATATCCATGGCGTCGAAGGCCGTGACAGCAGCGAATGGGTGCTGGTTGACCTGGGCGACGTGATTGTTCACGTGATGCAAGACAAGACACGCGACTTCTATCAGCTTGAAAAGCTGTGGTCTGAAAAGCCAGCTTAATGAAGTTACAACTCGTTGCCGTGGGCACTCGTATGCCCGCCTGGGTCACCACAGGTTTCGAAGAATACCAGCGCCGTTTCCCCCGGGACATGGCCTTCGAATTAATCGAGATCCCTGCCGGAAAGCGCGGTAAGAATGCCGACATCGCCCGCATCTTGCACAAAGAGGGCGAACAGATGCTGGCGGCTATCCCTAAGGGGAACCATATCGTCAGCCTGGATCTACCCGGCAAGAACTGGACCACGCCTGAGCTTGCCACTCAGCTCAACCGCTGGCAACTCGACGGCCGCGATGTTAGCCTGCTTATCGGCGGCCCCGAGGGGCTGGCCCCCGCCTGTAAACAGGCGGCGAATCAGAGCTGGTGCCTATCGGCCTTGACCCTGCCCCACCCCTTGGTACGCGTCTTGGTCGCCGAGAGCCTTTACCGTGCCTGGAGCATCAACAACAACCACCCGTATCACAGAGAGTAGTGCGCCCCACGGCACTCGAGTCAATCGAGGGATAGACGATGATAGTGACAACCAACATACTACCGGAGAGAGTATAATTGGCGCCACGTAAACGGATGGCCATGCATGATCATGCCGCCGAAGCCTCGCTGTTCAAACGCCGCGCCATCTTTACTTTCGCTTGCGTGGTGGTCTTGCTGAGCATACTGCTGGGCAACCTCTATCATCTACAAGTCTTGTCTTACAAAGACTACGAGACCCGCTCCAACGATAACCGTATTCGTGTGGTGCCAGTGGCGCCGAGCCGCGGCCTGATCTACGACCGACACGGCCAGCTGCTGGCGGAAAACCAGCCCTTCTACTCGCTGGAGTTAATCCCGGAGAAGGTGAAAGACATCCCCGCGACCCTAGACGAACTTGCCAAGGTTGTCGCCCTAAGCAAGGACGACAGAGAAAATCTTCTCGCCTCTCTAAAATACCATCGCCGCTTCAAGCCGATAACGGTCAAAAACCGTTTGTCGGAAGAGGAAGTGGCCATATTTAGCGTCAACCAACACAGGTTTCCCGGCTTCTCCATCGACGCGGGCCTGAAACGTCACTACCCCTACAATGGGCTGCTGACCCATGTGCTGGGCTATGTGGGCCGTATCAACAACCGCGATCAGGCGGCGCTGCAGCGTAACGATCAGTGGCAAAACTACGCCGCCACCAAGGACATAGGTAAGCAGGGGATCGAAAAATTTTATGAATCCTTGTTACATGGCATGCCGGGACACCTTGAGGAAGAGGTCAACAACCGCGGCCGCACCATTCGCACCCTTAAATCTGTCGCGCCAGAGCCGGGCCAGGATATCTACCTGACATTGGATCTTCAGCTGCAGAAGAAGGCGATGGAACTCCTCGCCGGACGCCGCGGCTCCATCGTCGCCATCGATCCTCGCGATGGTGGCATTCTCGCCATGGTCTCCAGCCCCAGCTACGACCCCAACCAGTTCGTTCACGGCATCAGCTCTAAGGCCTACAGCGAGCTGCTCAACGCCCGTTCTCGCCCCTTGATTAACCGCGCGACCCAAGGCCAGTACGCCCCGGCATCGACGGTTAAACCCCATATGGCGCTACTGGGTCTGGAAGAGAAAACTGTTACGCCAAAGACCCGAGTATGGGATCCTGGCTTTTGGCAGATCCCCGGCGTCGAGCGTAAATACCGCGACTGGAAACGTTGGGGCCACGGCTGGGTCGATGTCAACGGCGCCCTGGTGCACTCCTGCGACACCTATTTCTATGACATGGCCTACAAGACAGGCATAGATAAGATCAGCAACTTCATGCAGCAGTTCGGCTTTGGCGAGCGTACCGGCGTCGATATCTTCGAGGAATCGGCCGGTAACATGCCATCCAAGGACTGGAAGCGCCTCAAATACAATCAGCCCTGGTATGTGGGCGATACCATCTCGGTCGGGATCGGCCAGGGTTACTGGACCACCACACCGCTGCAGCTGGCCAACGCCACCGCCATCATGGCCAACAAGGGCGAGCGTTTCGTGCCTCATTTGTTGAAGTCGATCAAGAATGACACCGTCAAGGTAGATACGCCGGTGGACAAGATGGCGCCAGTAGTGCTGAAGAATCCCCACAACTGGCAGATCATCAACGAGGCGATGCGAGATACCGCCCACAAGTCGCGCTTTGTCGACGCCGGCTATACCGCGGCGATGAAGACGGGTACGGCGCAGGTCTTCAGTGTGGCCGAGGATGAAAAGTATGACGCCGAGAATATCGACGAACACCTGAGGGATAACGCCTTAATCGTCGCCTACGCCCCCTATGAGGCGCCGCGCATCGTGCTGGCCGTGGTACTGGAAAACGCCGGCTGGGGTGGCGCCAACGCAGGCCCTGTGGCCCGCGCCCTACTCGATGAGTATATGCTACGCGACAACCTGCCCTTAGAAACCGCCGGGAGCCCTCACAATGAACGCCCATAGCCATAGACCCAACATCTGGCAGCGTATGCATATCGATCTGCCGCTGCTTCTTGGGCTGCTGGCACTCATGTGCTATGGCCTGTTCGTCATCTATTCTGCCGGCGGCGAAGACATGGCGCTGATGGAGCGTCAGCTGATCCGTATGGGGCTGTCGCTGGGGATCATGCTGTTTGTCGCCCAGATCAATCCCGAGGTGCTCAGGCGCTGGGCCTTCCCCATCTATATCGCCGGGGTGATATTGCTGCTCGGGGTGCATTTCTTTGGTGAGATCAACAAGGGCGCCCAACGCTGGCTTAACCTGGGCTTCATGGAGTTTCAACCTTCAGAGCTGATTAAGCTGGCCTTCCCTATCACCATGGCCTGGTATATCAGTAAGTTTCCCCTGCCGCCGAAGAAGCGTTACCTGGCGGGCGCCGGGGTGATTCTGCTGGTCCCCACACTGCTCATCGCCAAACAGCCGGATCTGGGCACCTCTATCTTGGTGGCCGCCTCGGGGATCTTCGTGCTGTTTCTCTCCGGCATGAGCTGGGCCATCGTCGGCAGTTTCATCGGTGGTGTGCTGGCCATGCTGCCCGTGCTCTGGTTCTTCCTGATGCATGACTACCAACGCACCCGGGTATTGACCCTGCTGGACCCTGAAAAGGATCCCCTGGGCGCCGGCTACCATATTATTCAATCCAAGATAGCCATCGGCTCCGGCGGCATCTGGGGCAAGGGCTGGCTCGATGGTACCCAGTCTCAGCTGGAATTCCTGCCCGAGCGCCACACCGACTTCATCTTCGCCGTTATCGGCGAGGAATTTGGCCTGATCGGCAGCCTTATCTTGCTCTGTCTCTATCTGTATGTGATCGGCCGCGGCCTGGTGATCGCCTCTCGGGCGCAAACCAGCTTTGCCCGTTTACTCGCTGGCAGTATTACTTTAACCTTCTTTGTATATGTCTTTGTGAATATTGGCATGGTATCGGGACTACTCCCCGTAGTTGGTGTACCTCTGCCTCTCATCAGTTACGGCGGCACCTCAATGCTGACCCTGATGACGGGCTTCGGTATCCTGATGAGCATACATACCCATAGACGATTCATTGACCGTTAAAGGAAGACGATTTGAAACCAGTTTCGCAGCTAATTTTCGCCCTGCTGCTGGGCGGTACCAGCATGCTGGCCCACGCCGACGACGCAGTGATCCCCCAAGAGGGTGACATCAGTGAGTTGAAAACAGACTTCACCGAGCGTCAGCTAAGCGCCGGCTTCAGCCAGGCAGAGATAGACAGCTTTCTGGCCAGCGCCCATTACAACCAGAAGGTGATCGACGCAATCACCACGCCTTGGGAGGCCAAGCCCTGGTATCAGTATCATCCCATCTTCCTGACCGATAAGCGTCTGGAAAAGGGGCTGGCTTTCTGGAAGAAACACGATGAGACCATCGCCAAGGCGGCAAAAACCTATCAGGTCGACCCAGAGATCATCGTCGCCATTATCGGTATCGAGACCTTCTACGGTGGCTATATGGGCACCTATCCGGTGATCGATGCCCTCTACACCTTAGGCTTTCACTACACGCCGCGGGCCGACTTCTTTCGCAAGGAGCTGGCACAGTTACAGACTCTCGCCAAAGAGGAAGAGTTGGATCTAGGTTCGCTCAAGGGCTCCTACGCCGGCGCCATGGGTTATGGTCAATTCATCCCCTCTAGCTATCGTCATTTCGCGGTAGATTTTAGCGGCGACGGCCGCCGGGATCTGGTAGGCAATCCTGTCGATGCCATCGGCAGCGTCGCTAACTATTTCCATCAGCACGGCTGGCAGAAAGGCGCCCTAGTCACACTACCTTTAACCACTCATCATCTGCCCGCGCATCTCAAGACCTGGTCCGGAGAGAAGCTCTCCTACAAGGTCGCCGACATCCTCTCGCCAACGATATCCCTGGCGCGAAATGTCGACCTGGATGTGCAGCAACCGGCGCTATTGGTCGAGCTTGAGCAGCCAGAAAGTAAAGATTACTGGCTGGGACTGAACAACTTTTACGTGATCACCCGCTATAACCGTAGTCCGCTGTACGCCATGGCGGTTTATCAATTTAGCCAACAACTTAAAGATGCTTATGCGAAGCAGTAACGCCCTGTCACTGCTCACTTTCATCCTGCTATTGGCTATAGTGGGCTGCTCGTCTCAGAGCGGTCGCTATAAGATTGCCGACGATCTGGCGCCCACAGACGCGCCCGATGTTTCCAAGGTAGAAGACGCTCATCCAAAGTTTGAACCCTACAGCCGCGGCGGTAATAGCAAGGAATATACCGTGCTGGGCAAGAACTATCGGGTGCTCGACACAGGCAAGGGCTATCAGAAGACTGGCATCGCCTCCTGGTACGGCGCTAAGTTTCACGGTCATCTCACCTCCAATGGGGAAACCTATGACATGTATTCCATGTCGGCGGCCCATAAGACGCTGCCACTGCCCAGCTATGTGAAGGTCACCAACCTGGCCAACGACAAGACGGTCGTGGTGAGAGTCAATGATCGCGGCCCCTTTCACGATAACCGCATCATAGATCTCTCCTACGCCGCGGCGCACCGCTTGGATATGCTCAAGACAGGCACGGCCAAGGTGAAACTCGAGGTTATCTACATAGAGAACCCAGAGTCGGCGGCCCTGGCAGCGCTACAGGAAACCAAGCTTCATTATGTGCAGGTGGTCGCCTCCTCCGATAAGGGACGCATCGATCATCTGGCACAAACTCTGGCCAATCAGTACCAGGTGAAGACCCGTATCCAGCAGAGCGGCAACCTCTATCGTCTGCAGCTCGGTCCCATAGGTCGCCAGCAGATCGCCGCCCAACTCAATCAGACCCTGCAGCAAAACGGCTACCCGCAGAGCTATCTGGTGACCGAATAACTTAAGCACCAGAAATCGGTGTGCTTTTCCTTAAGATTAAGGAACCTTCACTGATTTCGATGGTCGACTAATGTTATACTCGCCCGACATAGCGCCCAAATTTTTGCATTCAACCAAAAGACGTGCCTTGATAATATGAAATTACTGAATCACAGCTTTAAAACACTTCTCCTTGCTTCCTCTCTCTCCTTGACGGCAGCCAACGCGGCACCCGTTGTTACGCCTGATGCACCTAAGGTTGCAGCCAAAGCCTTTATCCTGATGGATTACAACTCGGGTCAGATCATCGCCGAAGAGAACGCCTATGAGAGCCTGAACCCAGCCAGTCTTACCAAGATGATGACCAGCTATGTGATAGGCCATGAGATCAAGGTGGGCAACATCTCGCCACAAGACAAGGTAACCATCAGTAAGAATGCCTGGTCGAAGAATTTCCCCGACTCTTCGAAAATGTTTATCGAGGTGGGTAAGCAGGTGTCGGTCGAAGATCTTAACCGCGGCATCATCATTCAGTCGGGTAACGATGCCTGTGTCGCCATGGCCGAGCACATTGCCGGCACCGAAGATGGCTTCGTGGATCTGATGAACTCCTGGGCTAAACAGCTGGGCATGCGCGACAGTTACTTTGAAAACTCTCACGGCCTGGATTCTGAAAACCACAAGACCACCGCCTACGACATGGCACTGCTGGGCGCCGCGCTGATCCGCGATGTGCCGGAGGAGTACCGCGTCTACTCAGAAAAGTCTTTCACCTATAACGGCATCAAGCAATACAACCGCAACGGTCTCTTGTGGGACAAGAGCCTAAACGTCGACGGCATCAAGACCGGCCACACCTCGGGCGCCGGTTACAATCTGGTGACTTCTGCGACGAAAGATGGCATGCGCCTGGTATCCGTTGTCATGGGCACCGCCAGCGAATCGGCCCGTAAGGCTGAAAGCAAGAAGCTACTTAACTATGGATTCCGCTTCTTCGAATCCATCACGCCCTACAAGGCGGGCGATAGCTTCGTTACCCAGAAAATCTGGTACGGTGACAGAGAGTCTGTCGATCTGGGCGTAACGACAGATACCCCGATAACCATCAGCCGTGGCCAGGTCAAGAACCTTGAAGCCAACTACGAGCTGAACAAAGAGCTGACCGCCCCTATCGCCAAAGGCGAAACCGTGGGACGCATCTACTTCCAGCTAAACGGCAAAGACATTGCCCAGTTCCCATTGGTCACCCTACAAGAAGTGAACGAAGGTAGCTGGTTCAGCAAGCTAATGGACTACTTTAAGCAGATGTTTGCCAGCTGGTTTAGCTAATTCGACCGGCCTTTATGCATCGCATAGTAAAAAGTCACCTAAGGGTGACTTTTTTGTTTTTAGCCTCTCAGGCTTGAATTAGGTATAATAACCCCCATTTTAAAGCCATTAAGTTAGGCAAGAGATAGACAGCTATGTTAGACACCAAGTTTCATGAACTCCTAGACTTCCCCGCGGCCTTCCCTTTTAAAGTCGTGGGTGATGCCAGAGACACACTCGCCGATGACGTCGTTTCCGTCGTACAGCGTCATGTACCAGGCGACTATATGCCAACCTCTAAAGCCTCGAGCAAAGGCAGCTACCACTCAATTACCATCAAGGTGACGGTAAACAGTAAAGAACAAATTGAGTTGCTTTACATAGAGTTAGCGGCCATCGAAGGGGTTAAGCGCGTCCTGTAATACGCGTCCGCAAACTAGGAAATGTGATCTACCTTACATTTCCTGATTTCGCGCGTATAATAGGCGCACTTAAACGCAGAGGGGAGAGGTTGCCCTTGAAAGATACGGTTTTACATGTTCGTCATCTTGGACGCCAGGATTACGAGTCGGTATGGCACGCCATGCAGGAATATACCGATAATCGCGATGAAAATAGCCAAGATGAGCTATGGATCGTCGAGCACCCTCCAGTTTTCACTCAGGGCCAGGCAGGCAAGAGTGAACATATTCTCAACCCCGGCGATATCCCCGTCATTCAGGTCGACCGCGGTGGCCAAGTCACCTATCACGGCCCAGGCCAGCTAGTCGCCTATCCGCTGCTGGACATCAAACGCCTCAAAATAGGCGTTCGCCAACTGGTCACCGATATCGAGCAGAGTATCGTCAAGATGCTCGCCCTCTACGATATCGAGGCCTATCCCAAGGCCGATGCCCCAGGAGTCTATGTCGACGAACGAAAGATAGCCTCGCTGGGTCTGAGGATCCGCAAGGGCTGCTCCTTCCACGGCCTGGCCCTAAACGTCGATATGGATATGTCCCCCTTTCAACGCATCAACCCCTGCGGTTATGCCGGATTAGAGATGGCGCAATGTAAGCCACTCAAGGGACCGCAAAGCGTCGAAGAAGCCGGCGAGAAACTGATCCAAACCTTTAGCCAAGAATTGGGCTATCAACATCTAGAACATCATCAAGGGTTAACAGACTAATATGAGTAGGCCTGAAAGATTACAACCCGGAGTCAAGTTACGCGATGCCGACAAGGTCTCCCGTATTCCGGTCAAGGTCGTGCCTTCCGAGCGCGAAACCATGCTACGCAAACCCGATTGGTTGAGAGTCAAGCTCCCGGCGTCGAACCAGCGTATCGTCGACATCAAGCAGGCGCTGCGTAAAAACGGTCTGCACTCGGTATGTGAAGAGGCTTCATGCCCTAACCTTGCCGAGTGTTTTAACCATGGTACCGCCACCTTCATGATCTTAGGTGCCATCTGTACCCGTCGCTGTCCCTTCTGCGATGTGGCCCATGGCCGTCCCCTTAAGCCTGACGCCGAAGAGCCGGTAAAACTGGCCCAGACGATCAAAGACATGAAGCTGAAATATGTGGTGATCACCTCTGTGGATCGTGACGATCTACGTGATGGTGGCGCTCAACACTTTGCCGACTGTATCCGTGAGATCCGTAAGCTCAATCCTGAGATCAAGATTGAGATCTTAGTGCCCGATTTCAGAGGCCGTATCGACGCCGCCCTGGAGATCCTGGCCACCGAGCCGCCCGATGTCTTCAACCATAACCTGGAGACCGCACCTAAGCACTATCGTAAGGCGCGTCCAGGGGCAAACTACCAGTGGTCACTGGATCTATTGAAGAAATTCAAAGAGCAACACCCAAACATTCCGACTAAGTCGGGTTTGATGATGGGCCTAGGTGAGACCAACGAAGAGATCGCCGAAGTACTGCGCGACCTGCGCGCCCACAACGTAGAGATGCTGACACTTGGCCAATATCTACAGCCGTCTAAGTTCCACCTGCCGGTAGAGCGTTACGTGCCGCCTGCAGAGTTTGACGAGCTTAAAGATTATGCCGAAGAGATAGGCTTTACCCATGCAGCCTGTGGCCCTATGGTGCGTTCAAGCTACCATGCGGATCTGCAAGCTCAAGGTAAAGAGGTCAAATAGGCTAGGGCCTGTTGATCTTTGCCGTTTGTTTTTGCAGCAGTTTGAAGGTGATTTATGCAAGGCAGAGCCAGTTTGTGTAGTCTTCTACACAAACTGGCGATAACACCGTAGAAATCGCCTACAAACGCTGCCCAACGGGTTCATCTAAACACGCGCTGCACTTTATGAAAGGCTTCCTGCCTTTCACCGCAGGCGGTCAGCTACGCTGTTAGAAATCGTTCCAGACGATTTCTTTGTTGTTCGCCATTCACATAGAGTAACTATGCTTCATGGATCTCGCCTCGTGCAAAACGCGTTTAGATTGAACAAAAATTAAACTTGAAAGATCAACAGGCCCAAGGACATTAAGTGTTAACTTTAAACGCTCAGAAAAAAATAGCGCCCCTTGGGCGCTATTTTTATATTCTCCATCCGCTAAAACAAACGCTCCATCAGGATAGCGTCCTCTTTCCCCTGCTCTAGCTGATAGTAATTGGCCCGCATCCCCGTCTGTTCAAAGCCCATTTGGCGATATAAGGCGATAGCCCTTTCATTAGAGGCCCTCACCTCTAACATCATACGTTCGGCGCCCTGAGTCGCTGCCAGCTCAATTAACGCTTCGGTAAGGCGCTTACCCTGCCCCTGGCCCTGCATAGCGGGCCTGACACAAATATCCATCAGGGTGGCATCTTCGAAGAGTTGATGCAAAATACCAAAACCTAACAGCTCCTCATCATCAAAGAGCCCGATAACATGGTAAAAACGTCCAAAACAGGTCTCGAGATTACTCAATGACATGGGGAAACGATGACAGGCTGATTCAAGCTCATGCAAGCCAGGCGCATCCTCTTTAGTGAGCTTCTTAAGCGCCAATGTCATAAACATCGCTCTCCCAAATATGTTGCCACAGCTCGCGCTTGGCCTGAGACTCCTGCTCAAGCACCGCGATAGGAGCAGAGCTAATGATACAATTCATCTTAGGCAGCCTGACGCGGCGCATATCCCAGAACACTTGTGTACTACTGCTCAACGAATCGCTGACGACAATCTGCTTGTCCTGCTGTGGAAACAGCGCCAACACCTGACGGATAAGCGGGTGTTCGGCCGATACGCTCGCCCCCTTATCCACCAGAATATGATACAAGGGAAGCTCGGCTCCCTTCTCTACCCAGCGGGTAATGCCCATAGCATCTAAATATGCACTCGGTTCCAAATCGCCTCCAGACAAATGCTAACCCATTAAGGATAACCTCTGCCCGCGCGAGTGTCACGATGGCCAGAGACTACACCATGCTCAGAGATATGAAGGTAAGAGAAATAATGAAATTCAGAAAAGCAAAAAGCCGTTCATTTCTGAACGGCTTCTCTAGAATGTGGCAGGGGTGGCAGGACTCGAACCCGCAACCATCGGTTTTGGAGACCGCTGTTCTACCAATTGGAACTACACCCCTGTTGACGTGGGGCATTATGCTAAAACCCCTCCCAAAGGTAAAGGACTTTTTAAGGCTAACTCGCTCAATTGCAGCTTTTTCATGCAAGATAGCGAATATTCAGTCATATCCCCGCATTTCTAACAAAAGTAAGGCCATCAACGCCGACGTTCAGCCAACAGCAATCTGCTCTAAACAACCACGATTATCGCAAGATTAGCCCCAGGACTACACAAGGTGGCTCGATGAATGATTGCCTTCAAAAGCTAATAACAACCTATTGATTGCAGCCCTGCTAGCGTAAGTCACTCAATACAGCAAAGCGCCATCTCAACATTTGCATCTCGAAATCCCTTCTCTTATCTAAGACTCTCTTACCTAAGACTCACTTACAAAGCCCATAATCCCTTGCTAAGCCACGTCTGACTGCTTGAAGAAACCTCTCCTGCACTCCAATAGGGCCATAATAGCTCGATAAGACCACTGATGAGCATAGCCCATCTAACAGGCGAAACTTTAAAGCTAGGCGCTTCAATGATAAGCGCTACCCTTAGACCGTAAAGGTATCGGTATAGAAAGAAGAAGTGAATGTCGAAGGAAAAGGAAGAGCTGGGATTATCGAGTAATAACAATCGCTGACCATCTGAATGATAGCCCCAGTACGAAGCAGCTAAACTACGAGTTCAGGATCTGCTCAGTGGGAGCACCAAGGATGGCGGAAATGCAGTTTATGAATGGAACAATAAACTGCCACACTGCATGAATAGCTTTGGCTGCATGTAGAGTCTTATTATGCGCCTGTCATGGCCAGCTTCGAGGAAAAATCAAATACTGCGACAACAGTCACCTCACATGGGGGCGAAAAGCATCCGCTTATCAAGCGATGATGGATGGTTGTAGCGCGAAGCAGCTAAGCTGCAAGCTGAGGGGCCCACACTGCGTAAGCAGCTTTGGACTGCAGGTGAAGTAGATGCTTTCGCGCGACCTACATGGATGTAGGAAGTGCCATAAATTGCCAGGAGCAATTTAGGCGAGCGCAGAAAGCAAAAAGCCCTAGCGTTTTAGACTAGGGCTTTTTGCTTTCTTGGGCGCCTGGAAATGACCTACTCTCACATGGGGAGACCGCACACTACCATCGGCGCGATTGCGTTTCACTTCTGAGTTCGGGATGGGATCAGGTGGGACCACAATGCTATGGTTTCCAGACAAAAYTGTAAATTYGRAAAGCTGTACTCTAKCTAAGAGTCAATCTGAGTTTTAGTACACGGATGTACTCTATGTCATAAATGCAGGAGCAATTTATGACCTCACTTCAATCAAGTACTTTTGTATTCTTTTGATTCAGTAACCATCGTACGAAACCCTTTTGGGTTGTATGGTTAAGCCTCACGAGTCATTAGTACAGGTTAGCTCAACGCCTCACAACGCTTACACACCCTGCCTATCAACGTCCTAGTCTCGGACGGCTCTTTAGAGACC
>NZ_JAKEVJ010000150.1:0-2166 GCF_022398425.1 Shewanella sp. Isolate7
GGGCTGACGAAAAATGACTCACAGTTAGCCATGCTATTCACCTTGGCGAACCTGTTTAAAGTAGACCAGATGTTACGACGACAGCCAAGATCTGTCTGAAATCCGGGAACTGCCTGGAATTAGGTCGAAATTCGGCGTAAAACGGCAGTATGTTGGCCAAAATTGAACAGTTAGCGTTCAAAAATCAGGCGGGCCGCTCATAACCTCGCTCGATACCTAAATTGCAGGACTTGTTCGCAGTTTCCCTAGTGAAGTAGTGGCGATTCAGTATGCTCATTCATGCTGTTTCAGTAGCCACTACATAAGAGACGTTACGAATCATTAGGAATGATGCCTGATCATTGGACTATTTGCAATGGCGTGATTCATACTGTATATCTCAAGTAATATCTAGTAATATAATTTCGAGCATAAAGATAGACATAAACCTTTTATCAACCTATAAGAGCATGAAATGAAAGTTAAAATCTTCCCAGCTTTACCCGATAGTGACCTCACACATTTTGTATTATTTACATCATTGAATAACCCCGACTGGGGATTACTTTATGACTCAATTTCAACATTAAGGGAGAGTTATCCTGATAAAGTGTTTAGCGAACCCCCAATGGTATATAAGAACCTTGAAGGGAAAAACCGAGGTTTAATCTTTCTAGAACGTAATACTGACGAGCTCTACTATGTCTACTGAACTCTACGAGTCTTACTTTCTTATCATAGGATGTGGTCACTCAGAAGCTGTTGAAAATTTCAACAACAATGCTCTTCTTCATCATGGAAACCAAAATTTGCTGGTTGACTGTGGGCATACAGTGAAGCATGCATTAAACGCACAATCCTTAAACATCGGTCAAATTGATGCAATATTTATAACCCATGTTCATGGGGATCATGTTTTTGGATTGGAGAGAGTTGCCTATGAAAGTAAGTTCAAATATCAGAAGAAGATAAAATTAATTTTAAGAGAAGAAGTCATTACTGAACTTTGGAGTGAAACTCTGAAGGGGTCATTAGGATATAATAGTGATGGCAGTGCTTCCTTAGAAGATTATTTTGATTTAGTTATCCTCAAAGAGGATTATTTTTTCTTTAATGGACTTCGCATAGACTTAGTTAGAGTAAATCATACTCCAGGAAAAAGTACGCATGGTATAGTTGTAGACAATAAAATATTTTACTCTTCTGATACTCTCGCAATACCGGAAACTATCAACACACTTGACTTTAAAGTTGGTTTCCATGATGTAACCCTAAGTGATTTTAATCCAGTCCATGCAACTTTAGACAGTTTAATAAATGAATACAGTTATGACATTAGAAAAAAATTGTATCTCATGAGTTATGAAGATTCGTGGCGAGAATACCAGAATATTGTAGAGGACAATTTTCGAGGCTATGCTACTCAAGGGATGAAAGTATTGCTATGAAACTTTATAAAAACTTGTACTTTGATGAAAAAAACCAAAGATTTTCAATCTATGAAGATTCAAATTTTAATCTTTGTTTTTTATATTGGTATGAGTTAAAAAAGCATGGAGTTAGAAGTTTAGCTATTAATCAAAACTTTGAGGCAGATTTTAAAAGTGTCTCATACTCTAATGCATTTCGAGGTTCTCAGCTAGAAAAAATAAGAATTATTGATTCAAAAGAATTGTGCAAAACCAAAGTAATTAGTTATAAAAAAATCAACATTCACGAGCTCATGGAAATCATTAAAAGCAATACTAAAATTGCTTTTATTAATTGCTCATTTGAATGCATTGAACTTGATGAATATGAATTTTCAAAAGACTTGATTTTTATTTCGTGTGAATTCTTATCAAATTTCAGATTGATAAATTGTAAAATAAAGGGAAATTTATGGATGCCAAACAGCTCCTTTGGAGGTCATTTTAGCCTTAAATCCTCAAAGGTTAATGGTGACGTTCATATGGAAGCATGTGATTTTACTGGGATTGGAGGTGCATCTTTTAGGGGACTAATGGCCAAAAATCTATTTCTCGACCTTGGCGTAAAGGGCGGAGATGATCTTTTCTGGTTGAATGAAATGGTAATACAAGGAGTGGTCAGTCTTGGTGGTATCTTTGAAAACGAAGTGCAAATGCTATCCCATCAAGATTTTGAAGACGATATAAGTTACACACCTTATATAGGATCATTATATAT
>NZ_JAKEVJ010000151.1:0-1792 GCF_022398425.1 Shewanella sp. Isolate7
ACTCCGATGAACCTCTTTCCCCACGTTCCCTTTTAGGATCCTATATCTATACTTTGGAGTCCAAACTATGTGATATTGGCACCTGTAGAAAACATGCGACGCTGACTCGTATCTGCTCATGCTATTTACCTCTCTTTATTTGCTGGTTACAAACAAAGTCAGTATTTAGCATGAGCAACCTTCAGGCATAGCCTAAATCGGACGTTCACCACCTCCATAGGAGGTGGTTTTAGAATGACAATAAAAAGGCCCGCCAGAGGCGAGCCAATTATCGATAAAACGAAATAGTAAGATTAACCTTAACTAACCTCACTGGTACGAGGCACAGCGACAGCCTGCTCCTCTTCATGGGCGTTCTCTGTGGCATCCACTATGGTGAGCACGGCAGCGTCACCAACGACATTACAAGAGGTCAGCACCATGTCGATCAGTCTATCCAGCGCCGCAACAATAACGAAGGCCTCTACTGGCAGACCCATCTGGTGGATCAGCACGCCTATCATCACCATGCCGCCACCTGGCACCCCACCGGCCCCAACAGACAGCAGGAAGATACTAAACAATAAGGCGGGCAACTGATCCATAGCGATAGGAGCACCGAAGGAGTTGGCCACGAAAAAGATGGCAATAGTGATATAGATAGAGACGCCGCCCATGTTCATGGTCGCCCCAAGCGGCACGCCGAAACCGGCCACAGCACGCTTTACGCCCAGCTTCTCGGTAAGCGTACGCATGGTAACAGGAATCGTGGCATTCGAGCTGGCGGTCGACAGGGAGAAGAGGATCTGCTCCTGGGTCTTGGCGCGGAAGGTCTTGGCCGATACCGGCGTAAACAGGCTTACCGCCCAAGGATAGACCACGAAGATCCACAGCAACAGGAGGCTGAGGATCACCACCAGGTATTCAATCACACTGAGGAAGAGGCTCGCCTCCAGGGTTGCGCCCAGCTTAAACATCAGGGCAAACACACCAATCGGGGCCAGCTGCATCACCACGCTGATAAGCTTCATCATCAGCTTGTTGCCTTCCATGAAGCCCTGCTGCAGTAGCGGCACGGCGCCGTCCATCGCCTTGATCACACCACCCACCAGCAGCGCCATGAAGATCACCTGTAGCATGTTGCCAGAGGTGAAGGCGGCGATAGGATTGCTCGGCACTATGTTGACGATCAGCTGCATCAGGTTAGGCAGTTCGGTGGCGGTGATCTCGGCGCCCGTACCGCCAGTCATGTCGACCCCGAGTCCCGGCTTCAGTAGCAGGGCGACCGTCAGGGCGGCGAAGATGGCGACCAGTGTATTGATGATATAGAAACCGAAGGTCTTGCTGCCCAGGCGACCAAAGCTCTTGAGGTCGTCCAGCTCCAGCACACCACAGACTATGCTGACGAAAACTAAGGGCACCACCATCATCATGATCATGTTGACGAACATGGTACCTATGCCGGAGGCGACCTCGACCAGGGTGCCGGAAAAGAACCCGACATCGGCCAAGAAATATTGAATGATGCTACCCAGAATCAGGCCAGAAAACAGACCGATAAAGATGCGCGTTGAAAGTGATTTTGTCATATGCTCGCCTTGTTTTGCTGCGCATCTATCGTGCGCTTTTTCTTCTCCATCTAACGTGGAGATAGTGATGAGAGTCGTGGCTCTGCCGTTACTGGTCAGTGATAGTGGATCATGCTAGTGATAATTTCAATCACAATCTGGGCAAGTTAACAGATCACAAACGGCAACATAAACGCAAAACAAAGCGCAAGAACATGATTTTTAAATAAAAATAACTATATTAG
>NZ_JAKEVJ010000152.1:0-3270 GCF_022398425.1 Shewanella sp. Isolate7
ACGCCGACATTGATTTCAGTTTGGTTTTTATGGTTGTTCATTATAAGCTTACTCTGCCTTGCTATACGGGCTCGAGGCCCCAATGACTGTTCGAGTTATTGCTAGGAGTTATGCAGCGCTACCCACTTGTTACCGGTCTCTCGTAAGAGGAGCCGCCATTCAATCGAGCTACTGCATAAAGACCCTCAACGGCCATTGAGGGTGGGCCTCCAATTTACCCTAAAATGGAACGGGATTAACCATACAAACCAATCAAGTATGCTCCCTACGGTTGCCGGACGGCATTTCATGCCGCCGCTTATTAGGGGCGTTATGTGCCTTAGTTTCGGAATTGTCCGCGCATGAAAGCAGGATTCTGCATTTAAATTTTTAGCATTTAAGATGGAAACGGAATTCGCGATGAGTAATCACATTTTCAAACCAGGCATCTTTTCAAGACTGGCACGTATCCCAGAAAATCTCGTCGCTTTTTCATCCTTTCAACAGCGCGTTTCATCAACCAGAAATTCTGCTATTTTCGTGCAGCGCATTTTTTCTCGGCAGCTTCTTGCGCCAGTGTTATCATGTTTCTCAATTTCACAGCTCGCACATAACAAGCGGCAGCAGGCGGACTCGGCAAATCTGTCACCAAATTTGCATTCGCAAATTCGCTGCCAGTTTTACCTCACCGCTGTGTCGGGCGTTATATTCATAAGGAGTCATTTTGAAACTTATACGTTATGCTGTTCTGTTTGCATTTACATTTTTGTCGTCCTTTATTTCAGCTAGCGAAGGGGAAAGTTGTTTAGCTAATGCAATGACTCAATCCAAGATGAATCAATGTGCTGGAGTAGGGTATAAAGAAGCAGATGCTGAGCTTAATCGCGTTTATAAGCAAATTAGAGAAATATATAAAGACGACGCGAAATTTTTGGGGAAACTGAAAAAAGCGCAACTTGCTTGGATCCAGCTTCGTGATGCTGACTTTGAATTGGAGTATCCGCATACTGAAGATCCTTCGTATTATGGTAGTTCTTTTTCTATGTGCGCGTCAGGACACAAAACTTGGCTCACACTTCAAAGAGTTGAGTTCCTAAAGCGATGGCTTGTTGGTGCAGAAGAAGGAGATGTATGTAGTGGTTCACAAATGTATCAATGGCGTCTTCAAGAAATATTAAAGAACAAATATAACCAGTCAAAGCAGTAGATGAACTACTGTTTGAGGCGTTAGAAGCCAAAGATACAATGGAGTAATCATCAAGTGCCAATTTTCGATATTTCAGGTGACAAATTGTCTGCCGTAGAGCAGAAGAACTTTGCACTGGAAAAGGACTTGCAGTCCCTGATTGAGAAAAACTGTAGTGGCATAGTGAATTTGGCCACCTGAATAGACGAAGTGATAGACTCACTTCCAGAGAAAAGGTGGTAGAAATGAWGAACACAAGACCGACATTCAGTGCAGAGTTCAAATTAGAAGCTGCGCAGCTGGTAACGAAACAGGGATACAGCATAACTGAGGCTGCAAGCGCGATGGGCGTCAGTAATTCAGCCATGCGTAAATGGGTAAACCAGCTTCGACAGGAGCAGCAAGGCGTATCCCCCAAAGGCGCACCGCTCACCCCCGAACAACAGCGGATCCGCGAGCTAGAAAAGAAAATCCGCCGCATTGAAGAAGAGAACACCATTTTAAAAAAGGCTACGGCTCTCTTGATGTCAGACTCACTGAACAGTTCTCGTTAGTCGAGAAACTCAGGAAGAGCCATAGCGTAAAGCGGATTTGTTCTATCCCCCAAAGGCGCACCGCTCACCCCCGAACAACAGCGGATCCGCGAGCTRGARAAGAAAATCCGCCGCATTGAAGAAGAGAACACCATTTTAAAAAAGGCTACGGCTCTCTTGATGTCAGACTCACTGAACAGTTCTCGTTAGTCGAGAAACTCAGGAAGAGCCATAGCGTAAAGCGGATTTGTTCAGTATTTAGTATTCACCGCAGCAGTTACAAGTATTGGCGAAGCAGACCTATCACCATTGATTCGAAGCAGATAAAGTTGACAGCATGGTGCGGGAGGCTTATGAAGCCAGCAATGGGTCAGCGGGTGCCAGAACCCTGGCTGATATGGTGACGACAGCTGGCGTGAGATTGACGCGCTATCGTGCCACAAGGCTGATGAAGAAGCTGRGGCTAGTGAGCAGCCAGGTGCCGCAACATCGCTACAAAAAGGCAGACAAGGAGCATGTCGCCATCCCTAATCTCCTTGACCGCCAGTTTGCTGTGACGGCTCCCAATCAAGTGTGGTGTGGCGATGTGACCTATGTGTGGACAGGAAAACGATGGGCTTACCTTGCCGTTGTTCTGGACTTGTTTGCACGAAAACCGGTGGGGTGGGCGATGTCATTTTCGCCCGATAGTGCGCTAACAAGCAAGGCACTAACCATGGCCTTTGAGGCGCGAGGAAGGCCSAAAGACCTAAGGAAGGTGCGAATAAGTCCCGTGCTTGCTCTGCGTGTGCTTAAAGTGGATAGATGCTAGGCACAGTTTGCAGCGAATGGCCCTAGTCCTTCGCAAGAACTGTAACGCAGCAAATACCGCTGTAAGCCTCGCCCTGCGGGGCTTTGATAGCAACACCATTTCGGCGTTATTCAACTTCAGCAGGCCTCGGCATGCCCTCAGTTGAATGCCTTGAACTGTCGCTGCTATCAAAGCCAGAGCTGTGTGCTTGCTCTGCGTGTGCTTAAAGTGGATAGATGCTAGGCACAGTTTGCAGCGAATGGCCCTAGTCCTTCGCAAGAACTGTAACGCAGCAAATACCGCTGTAAGCCTCGCCCTGCGGGGCTTTGATAGCAACACCATTTCGGCGTTATTCAACTTCAGCAGGCCTCGGCATGCCCTCAGTTGAATGCCTTGAACTGTCGCTGCTATCAAAGCCAGAGCTGTGCGACGACTTGTTCGCACCTTCCCTAGGATATGCATTACATTTAGGGAAGATGCGAATAAGTCCCTGATGTGAGATCATAGCTACATAGTAAATCACAGCCATTACTGCCCATGAGCCAACAGTTAACTTTTGCCGATAGTGAGTTTTCCAGCAAGCGCCGCCAGACCCGTAAAGAGATTTTCTTATCTCGGATGGACAACCTGTTACCATGGACTCAACTGCTGGAAGTGATTGAGCCCTTTTATCCAAAAGCGGGCAATGGTCGTCGTCCCTATCCACTGGAAACGATGTTCCGCATTCACTGTATGCAGCAATGGTACAGTCTGAGTGATGAGGCGATGGAAGATGCGCTTTA
>NZ_JAKEVJ010000153.1:0-1755 GCF_022398425.1 Shewanella sp. Isolate7
TCAACATCGAGTATTTAAAAGCCAGCATTCGGGCGAAGGTAGAACACCCGTTTCGGATCATCAAATGTCAGTTCGGCTTTATCAAAGCACGCTATAAAGGGCTGACGAAAAATGACTCACAGTTAGCCATGCTATTCACCTTGGCGAACCTGTTTAAAGTAGACCAGATGTTACGACGACAGCCAAGATCTGTCTGAAATCCGGGAATAGCGCGGAATTAGGTCGAAATTCGGCCTAAAACGGCAGTATGTTGGCCAAAATTGAACAGTTAGCGTTCAAAAATCAGGCGGGCCGCTCAAAACCTCGCTCGATACCTAAATTGCAGGACTTGTTCGCAGTTTCCTTAGCCGGGTCGACGACCCGGCCGCCACCGCTCCAGCTGTCTTGAAAGGCGATGTTACCGTCGACATAGCGTGCATTGGCCTTGAGAAAACCACCCAGTTCGATGCTGGTGGCATGAGCCGAAGTGGCAGAAAGACTGAGGCAGAAGAGGGCACAGCTTAAGTATGTTTTCATAGTCCTGGCGTCGATTGATAGAGAGAAAAATTAAAAAAAAGCCCTATCAGATAGGGCCAGATTGAAAATGCGTTATGCGTGGGGAGCGGCATCTAATCTCAATAAAGGGAAATGGCAGAAACCCAGTGAGAGCGACCAGGTTTCTGCCGGGCACTTATGCCAGGTTAGAAGTAGTAACCAAAGTTGATGTTGACCCGCTTTTCCCAATCGTCGCCAACCTCTGGAAGCCCCACATGGTCATTGTTAGCGGTTGAGAAGGTCATGTTTTTACCCATCACGAAGTCGACCATGGTGTAGGTCGGGCCGGCGGCGATGGCACAGCCGGTGACGTTCTGCATGCTGTTGTCATAGCTGTCATCGGCTACGTCAGGTGTCATCACACCGAAGTCGTTGTAGCACTTCACGCTACCCCAGTCGGTGTTGAAGGTCTTGGCAATATTCACGCTATATGCCTGCCCCTTACTGGCGATCTCATACTGCCAGCTCACCACTGAGACCCCAATCTTGTTTGGATCGACGGCGTCGGCGGCGTCATATTCATACTGCATCGCCTGCAGCTGAAGGTTCCAGCCCTTGTAGCTGCTGTCTAAGTGCAGCGCGACTGCATAACGGTCACCGTTGTTGCCCGTCTTGTTGTTATAGATCTGACCATACTGCACAGAACCGCCAACCGTGGTCGAGCCGCCTTCATGCTCCATGGTGTAGGTTTGGCGCACGTTGAACTCTGTAGGATCCCCTCATAATTCATACCCCCAGCAGCCGTAAATGAGTGATAATTCAGCCAGCTTCTTGGCAGCATGGAGTAGGTCATCGGCTGACATTGGGTATCTGTCTCGTCGTCGCATCAGCTCTTTTCCCATCCGCACTATCGATAGCACATTACGTTTCTTCACCGTATTGGCCTGGAAATGTCGTTGCAATTGCTTCGCTTCACCAAAGAGCCCCACCCACCAAAATGCCAATTGCACCAGCAAGGCTATCATCAGCAGAATATCCATTCTTGCCGCATCACGTGTTCGGCTGTGGCGTAAACCAAATCCGTAAGCCGGACTTTTTAAGTCCCTAAAAGTCTCTTCTATCTGCATTCGCTTTTGGTAAAGATTAACCAGTTTCTTAGGTGGCATGGCTTCCATCGTGAGGTTGGTCACCAGTGCCCAAGGCTCTTTTGCCGTCAGCTCATAGGTCCATTGGGCGGTATGATGACAGTCGGTCGTCGTACTGCGCTGACCTTTACGTCCT
>NZ_JAKEVJ010000154.1:0-1742 GCF_022398425.1 Shewanella sp. Isolate7
AGTCGACGAGGAAACTGCTGGGACAACAGCCCGATGGAGCGCTTCTTTAGAAGCTTAAAAACAGAATGGATACCGATGACCGGCTATCGGGATATCGGTGAGGCTAAGAGTGAAATTTCGCGATATGTGACGGGGTATTACAGTCAGCTGAGACCACATCAATATAACGGTGGGCTGACACCCAATGAGTCAGAGCGAAGATACTGGCATGAATACAAAACCGTGGCCAATTTTAGTTGACCACTACAGTCGAGAGGATGTAGTACGATGTCGAGTTGTGACTTACCGACATCAACGCCGACATTGATTTCAGTTTGGTTTTTATGGTTGTTCATTATAAGCTTACTCTGCCTTGCTATACGGGCTCGAGGCCCCAATGACTGTTCGAGTTATTGCTAGGAGTTATGCAGCGCTACCCACTTGTTACCGGTCTCTCGTAAGAGGAGCCGCCATTCAATCGAGCTACTGCATAAAGACCCTCAACGGCCATTGAGGGTCGCGGATTATAGCCGGGCAGTCTGCTCCCGCTAAGTGGAGCGTTAAGTGACCGAGCGAGAGTCACATCAAAAAAGTAGGGAAATATGAGCATTAATATAAAATGGGATAGTGATTGTCGCTTTAAAGTGTCAACTGAAGGCGGTTTTACGTTTAATGTTGACGCTACAAGTGAGAAAGCCCTTTGTCCAACGGAAGTTCTATTGTCGGCTTTAGGTTCATGTAGTGCTACGGATGTCGTCTTGTTACTACAAGATCAAGGTTTTGAAGTTCAAGGTCTAGAAAATACGGTTACTTTTTCCCTAACGGAATCAGAACCTCGTTTATATAAATCGGCAAACTTACACTTTACTGTAAATGGCAGTGGTTTTAAGGAATCTGACATTTTACGAGCAGCTCAAGAAGCGGTGGAAGAACATTGTCATGTTTGTCTTATGTTGAGCCCTACGATCGATATCACTTGTTCAGCCGAAGTGGGTAAAAATTGCACTTAACAAGTGACTGTGGTGTTTAGTCAATATATTTATCTGTACTAGCTCAGACCTGATCTGACAGTTACCCAGTTTTCTGGTGCCTTCGTCAGATTAGATTTGAGCTAAATTCTTTTCAGCCCAAATCCGTTTCCCATCAGTTAATGTTTCCATTGGCGTTCTGCCGCAGCACATCTTGCCCTGATGAGTTCGTTCATTGTTGTAATAATCCAGCCAGTCGTCCAGATCTTTCTGCAACATTTCTAATGAATCGTAAAGCTTTTTGCGGAATGTGGCCTAATAATAGGGGTTAATGATGAGGTAATTCGGTAATCCCCCCTTAAATTAACTGGCGTCAAAAGTAGAATTTTCTCGTACCATATGCGCAGGAGATTCTTTATGAAAACATCAAAATTCACCGACAGCCAAATCATGTCGATCCTTAAACAAGCTGAAGCCGGAGCGCCGGTTACAGAACTGTGTCGCGAACATGGCATGAGCTCTGCGACGTTTTACAAATGGCGGGCTAAATTCGGAGGCATGGATGCATCACTCATGGCCCGGCTAAGAGAGCTTGAAGCTGAAAATGCTCGTCTTAAAAAAATGTATGCCGAAGAGCGTTTAAAGGCCGAAATCATTCAGGAAGCGATGGCAAAAAAGTGGTAAAGCCGTCGCAACGTAAAGCGATGGCACAACATGCGGTTGCCAATCACCAAGTGACTATTCGCTTGGTCTGCGCTGCATTTTTTATCAGTGAAACCTGTTACCGATATCAAC
>NZ_JAKEVJ010000155.1:0-1605 GCF_022398425.1 Shewanella sp. Isolate7
CAGGATCCGTGGTGGTCGCCACAGAATACGCACAGTCATGTTTATGGCGATGATGTCAGCCATACAGTGTAATCCTGTTTTTAAGCGCTATTACCAGCGTCTCAAAGCGGCTGGCAAAATGCCTAAAGTAGCACTGATCGCCTGCATGCGAAAGCTCATCGTGATCTTGAATACCATGCTTAAAAGCGAGGAGCTGTGGTGCGTAAAAAACGGATAAATATATTGACTAAACACCACAGTCACTTGTTAAGTGCCGTTGCTTGATATTAACTTTTTCAGAGCTTCGATTTGAAGCGGAGGCCTCTTAGTATGCAACATTGCATGACAATTAGGACACACTGGAATTAAATCTTTGACCGGATCAACGATGTAATTATGCCCGATTACCGACAAGGGCTTTACATGATGCACATGAATAAAACCTTTGCCAATGTCTCCATAAACCTTAAAGAAATCAATCCCACAGACCTTACAGATTGGTTGATGGAACTTAAGACACTCTCTGCGAGCTTTTGCATTACGCTCGTAGCGATTGGCTTGAATGGTTACAGATTGCCCCTCAAAATGCTCGTCTGGGTATAGTGTAACATTGTTAGATTCACTTTCTAAGAATGCCAAGTACGCCCTCAGTGCAGATTGGCAATTACCCCAATAATTTCTATCAGACAGGTTCACTTTCAAACGTTCAAGGATGTCATTTACATCCTGCATATTTGTCACATTTTCTGATGAGATATCAATACGCAAGTGGTTACAAATGGCATTCAAGTATGTTGGGTAACTATTGCAAGTTCCCTCAGCCAACTGCCTGACATCTCGCAGATATAATTTATATTCAAACTCTGACTCGATCATAAATCCCTCTGAGGCACTTAACGCTTGGCTCTGGGGCTGTATGGAGCGCAGCGTAATGCAGTCCCTAACAGCCTCTTGCTATGTGTCGCTGGTTACGATTAACTTAACCTTGAGTTAATTGCATTAAACCACTCCATTACTTCTCCGTTAGTGTCGACTTGCTCAAGAAGCTCTTTGCTCATAAAAGAAACTGCACGACTATTGAGCTTTTTCTTAACGTTACTTTCTTTATAAGGTGTGTGCTCTACTAGCAAATTAGGAATATCGGTTTTACCATCTATTTCTAGGTCAATTTCTAGTTGGAAAGCTTGCTTAATTGCATCGACATGCAAATAGTTCTCGGCTTCACGCTTGCTTGTTAGGAAAGCTATTGAACCATCTCCCCGAGCATTAACTCTTTCACATGCTTGTTGGTATTTAGGTGGCTCTTCTGTATCTCGGTCATAAATATGAATTTCAGGTTTGCCAACATTTTTCAAATAGTGACGATTAACCCAGTCTTTTAGGGAAGGTGCGAATAAGTCCCGTGCTTGCTCTGCGTGTGCTTAAAGTGGATAGATGCTAGGCACAGTTTGCAGCGAATGGCCCTAGTCCTTCGCAAGAACTGTAACGCAGCAAATACCGCTGTAAGCCTCGCCCTGCGGGGCTTTGATAGCAACACCATTTCGGCGTTATTCAACTTCAGCAGGCCTCGGCATGCCCTCAGTTGAATGCCTTGAACTGTCGCTGCTATCAAAGCCAGAGCTGTGC
>NZ_JAKEVJ010000156.1:0-1519 GCF_022398425.1 Shewanella sp. Isolate7
AAAACGCCTCCGCCGATAATCCGCTTTGTTCCTGGCGGTCGAAAAGATCCAGCCAGGTATTTACAGGTATTTACATCTCGTCGTTGATGCCGCATGGGTATTCTCCTTAGTAAAAGGAGCACTATGCAGTAGCAGCATCAGTTTTTGAATGTGGGGATCACCGGACGGTTACAAGCGTCCGGTGGTAATCCCCCCTTAAATTAACTGGCGTCAAAAGTAGAATTTTCTCGTACCATATGCGCAGGAGATTCTTTATGAAAACATCAAAATTCACCGACAGCCAAATCATGTCGATCCTTAAACAAGCTGAAGCCGGAGCGCCGGTTACAGAACTGTGTCGCGAACATGGCATGAGCTCTGCGACGTTTTACAAATGGCGGGCTAAATTCGGAGGCATGGATGCATCACTCATGGCCCGGCTAAGAGAGCTTGAAGCTGAAAATGCYCGTCTTAAAAAAATGTATGCCGAAGAGCGTTTAAAGGCCGAAATCATTCAGGAAKCGATGGCAAAAAAGTGGTAAAGCCGTCGCAACGTAAAGCGATGGCACAACATGCGGTTGCCAATCACCAAGTGACTATTCGCTTGGTCTGCGCTGCATTTTTTATCAGTGAAACCTGTTACCGATATCAACCCGTTAACGATGATGAAAATACGCATATCGCGGATTGACTTGTTGATTTAACCGAGAAAGAAACAGATTGGGGCTTTGGCCAGTGCTTTCATTACCTCCGCAATGTCAAAGGTTTTGGTTGGAATCACAAGCGTGTATATCGAATTTACTGCGATTTGGCGTTAAATCTGCGGATAAAGCCCCGTAGAAGATTAAAACGAAACGCACCAGAACCGCTGAAAGAGCCAACTAAACCGAACCAAGTTTGGTCGATAGATTTTATGCATGACCAGTTAGCAGATGGTCGAAGCTATCGGTTATTTAATGTCATTGATGACTTTAAACGAGAAGGTCTTGCGATAGAAGCTGGGTTCTCGCTACCCGCGGTGCGGGTAATTCGGACGCTCAACCAACTCCTTGAATGGCGAACAACACCAAAGGYGATCCGTTGTGATAATGGGCCAGAGTTCATCAGTCACGAATTTACAGAATGGGCGAAAAAGAATGGGATCCGAATTGATAACATTCAACCTGGCAAGCCTCAGCAAAATGCCTACATCGAACGACATAACAGAACGATGAGATACAGTTGGGTCAGTAAACATTTATTTGATACGCTTGAAGAAGTTCAGGACTATGCCACTAAATGGCTATGGTTCTATAATTATGTGTATTAGTTCAGACTAGATCTGACACATCTACTTGAAAAAGTGAGAGTTACCCAGTTTGATAAAGGTGTCGAATCTTTATTAAACAAACCAAAAAGGTAACTCTCATGTTGCATACTAACAATCCGATCATCAAACACAAAGCTGGTTTACTTAATCTGGCCGAAGAACTCGGTAATGTCTCAAAAGCCTGCAAAGTTATGGGTGTATCGCGGGACACGTTTTATCGCTATCAAGAAC
>NZ_JAKEVJ010000157.1:0-1445 GCF_022398425.1 Shewanella sp. Isolate7
TGTATAAGAAATAGGGATTATCGACCCATTTCGAGTAACCCAATAACATGTGTAAATTTAACGGCAAAGAACTTTGGTACTTGTAAACCTCTTTGAAGGTCGCACCTTCATGGCAACCTATCACCTGCGGCAGGCTCATGTGCAGATACATCTGCTACACGCCGCCTCTTTATTTTACAGAGAGTCATATATGGACACCTCGGATAGATCAAACATTTTGTGAGTAACAGAAAGTAATACTGCGTACGTATATCCGACCTGTTTGTGAGCATCTTCGTGCTCTGGCCTTAATGAGAACCGCGCCTTCGCTGCTTATCGTCCCTTCGGTGTTACAACACCTTGTACTCTCTCAGCATTTGCGAAGGCCGGTATTACCTGTTACTTCATTAATTGCGTTCGGTTTTTAGGGTATGTAATTGTTTTTGTTATTTAGCCAGGCCGGTACTCCGTTTTGTAATACAGCATCGCCCAAATGATTCTGGCGAGTTTGTTGGCCACAGCTACCGCAGCTTTTTGTTTGCCTCTTCGTTCGATGACCTTTCTTGCCCAGACAGATAACCTGTCGTCGTTATTATTGGCGTAGCGTATGACAGACCAAGCACCTTGAATCAGTTGTCGCCTTAGATAGCTGTTTCCCCGCTTGGTAATTGCCCCCAGCTTCTGTTTTCCACCACTTGAGAACTCTTTTGGCACCAGCCCCAAGTTTGCCGAAAAATGTCGACCATTTTGATACCCAGAACCATCACCAGCGAACGATACCGCCGCCGTAGCAATAATTTCAGCGACACCTCGTATAGCGGTTAATCGCTTGGTATCTTCATGATTTCTTGCCTGTAGTCGAATCTCTTTTTCCAGTGATTAAATCGAAGTATTGATGGCATATAACTCATCGAGTAACTCTCTGATATACCTACGGGCGGTGGTGGTTAACGAGTTATTGGCATCTTCTAGTAGCTCAGGTAGAGCAAGATTGAGCGGATCGCGGCCCTTAGGAATAACAATACCGTATTCACCCAATAGCCCACGGATTTGATTGGTCAACGCGGTTCTGACACGAATACGACGCTCGCGAATGCGATGGGAAATAATAATATCGACCTGCGCTAAGGTTCTTGGCTTAACGAAGATGATGTTGGGGCGCATCGCGGCCTCACAGATTGCAAAGGCATCATTGCGGTCATTTTTATTGCCTTTCACGAAGGGCTTCACGTGCTGTGGTGGGATAAGTTTCACTTCAAATCCCCGCGAAATCAGCTCTCGGCCCCAATAATTTGAGCCACTACAGGCTTCCATTGCAATGACAGCATCTGGATACTGAACGAGCGTTTTCAGCAGTTGAGTCCGTTTAACGGTGCGATTAAAGAGCGTTTTACCGACTTGATTGACACCGCAAACCTGAAGAACATTTTTTGCCAAATCGATACCAATTAGAGTAACTTTCATAG
>NZ_JAKEVJ010000158.1:0-1417 GCF_022398425.1 Shewanella sp. Isolate7
ATTTTACACTCGTTTATCTTTAGTGCTAGAGTAGCATAAAAACGTTCAAGTTGCTCTTGAGTTGGCGGAAGCACATTTGGATATTCACTAAACTTATTCAGTACATCAGCTTTATCTGGCAACTGTTTAAACAGAATATATTCGTTTAATACGCCAAATAGAGGCTGGGATTGATAGAACGAAACCTTGTCTGAATCTGTTGGGTAGTCAACTTCAAACTCTGAAGCTGTTTCCTCGATAAGTTGATAGAGCCTGTCTACATATCTTTGTTTTGGAAAAAGCTTCTTTCGAAACCAACCATACCCCTCCTGGGATATAAATTGGTCTACAAACTTGGTAGCAACGTAGTATGACGCCCCACCAATTGCCAATGTAATTGGTTCCATTTTTATCTACCCTAAAATCTTAACAAATAATGCCGCCATCATAAAAACGGACTATTTCAAAACATGCCTGTTCTGACTTTACAAAAGAAAAACTCTCAGTAGGCAACTGTTTTTAAGAAAATAGATTATCAATATGTTGATGTTTGCACAACTAGAATAAGTGTGAAAACCATAGAGTTTTGGCACTTTAATTCAATCGACCTTAGTCCGGATAACTCATAAATTATGATATCTAAAATTGTGATGAAATAATATTGATGGGGTAATTACTCTCCCACACTTCCAAGCACCAGAAAGAGTTCATGGTTGATCTTAAGCCTGTCTATCGCGCTTTGAGCAAGGATGCTGCTGAAATGGAGCTAGCTTATAGTCGAAGTGGGGCGTTCTTGGCGGAATTAAGTGGGAGAATCTATCCGTTTACTTCAAGTATCCAAAGTACGTTCGAAAAGCCATCTACACAACAAATGCCATTGAGGCAGTACATCGCTAGTTCCGAAAACTGACCAAAACCAAAGGTGGGTTCCCGAACGAAAACAGCTTGCTCAAGTTCCTTTATACTGTGATATTGAATGCCTCTAAGAAATGGACAATGCCAATTCAGAACTGGAATATGGCATTGTCTCAACTGTCGATTCCCTTCGATGGACGCTTGGATGAATACTTAGATATCTAGCCAAAATTAGCTGACACAGAATTCTGAACGCCCTCTTAAAAACTTTACTGAACCACTATACTTTTTTTAATCCAATCGATTGGAGCTAGAGTAAACGTTCTAGCTCACTTTTGTCCGTGCGACCTGAGGTCGTATGAAGCGTTGTTCACCGCTTAACGAGTGAACCATCTGTATCACCAGATGAACCTACGAGCCTGAATAAAGCAGCGGCTCGGACAATGTAACGAAACTTGGCCGTTAGGCTGAGTGGGAAAAGAATCGTGAGAGGACGTTCCTCCTGAAAACCACAATTCGGGTAAGTGCTAGGTAGTCAGTATGATGAACGTATGTGAATCCATTCAAGGTGCGTTATATGATG
>NZ_JAKEVJ010000159.1:0-1373 GCF_022398425.1 Shewanella sp. Isolate7
AACTGTATTAGTATTTTTAATTGTAGAATAACTACTTATCTAAAAATCCTGCTTTGTTCTCAAGCGTTTTTCCTGCGCTATTTCTGATCACATGTTTACTGTGATTGGTATAACACTAATAAATCGTCTGCCAGGCTTTGGGCAGCTTACTTAGGCCTGAGCGCTTAGGCTTGGCTTGCCCCTTTAACCGCGATAGCCCCCTTGCCCACGCCTTCGTAGGCGATCACCTTAAATGAGCTGTCGCTATTCTCGTTAGCCAGGGTGGTGGCGATAAAGTCGGCCAACAGCTCTACCGTGGTATCGTGGGGAATGATCTCGCAGCGCTTCTTGGGCATGGCCAGCTGAAAATCGCCCTGTGGCGCCACATAGTGGAACCCATAGTGGGTCTCATCGCTCACCACTGTCTGTGGCGACAGCTCCAGCTCGTCCACCTCGACCAAGTCATCTTCAGAGCCGAGATAGATATCTTTCCAGCGACGGGCCCAGTACTCGTCCCACTTAGGCGCGGCGACACCATTTTCAAACACGTTGATCGGGCTGCGGTGACCGTGGGCGATCCGCTGGCAGTTACCGTCGTGTTTCTTCAGGCCATGAGAGTAGTGGTAATAAGGGGTCTCGTGCAGCTCGTTACGCAGGGTCAATGCGATGCCCTGAACGTTGTCCGGCAGCACCTCTTTCAAGGCTTTCTGCAAGAAGGCGTTCACGCTGTCGAAATCGATGATCTCAGTGGGGATCAGGGCAAAGGCCTGAGCGGGACAGGCGAGATGGATATCTCCCTGCAGGCTGTTGAAATCCATCCAGACACGATCGCCTTGCTGCTGCCATCTCACCTCAGCGCAGGCGGTAGGGATAAGCAGACGGTGATCGGCCACATCGTCTATGGTGTTCTTGATGGTGCGCTTTACCTTGGCAAAGTCCAGCACCATGTTCTGATCGTCCAGGCCGCCATCGAGCAGCACGTCGACAATCCAGCTCTCCCCGACCATGCCACGGATAGGGCACAGGTAAGAAAAATCGATTACGGTTAAATCTCTAACAAAAAGTTGCATTTACGCTCCGTAGGCAGAAAAACAGTCCACCTTATTTGATCCCTCCGGCAAACGGCCGACGGACACATTTGTTTCAACAGTACTGTTGTTTCAGCAGATAATTTCAACTCATCTGCGATATTTTAGCAAGTCATGCAGCGGTTAAGCGTTCGTCGTCTAACCAAACCGACTCACATTATACCAATCACAATAAGTATGTGATCAGAAATAGCGCAGGAAAAACGCTTGAGAACAAAGCAAGCATTTTTAGATAAGTAGTTATTCTACAATTAAAAATACTAATACAGTTATCGAGCGTTTTAACAAGCTAGAATGATCAATTAT